>NTKG01000027.1 GCA_002457305.1 Bacteroidetes bacterium MED-G21
TAGCTCCAAACATTCCACTCAAACTAGGTAAAAATAACCCATATTCTAAACCTCCTAAAAAAACAATACCCTCTACTAAACCTGCAACATTTTCATCACCCATAATTTGTTTTTCAAATTGATATCCAAATTGAGATATAATATTTGAAGTTAGACCGAATTCACTGACTAAATCATCTTTAAGATTACCATTTGTAATAATTGTAAATCCAATTCTTGGACCAGATAAGTTTTTAATAAAACTATTAGTAACATCATTAGAGTTAGAATATTGAATTTGAGCAAATAAATTTCCTGTAAATAATAGGCATAGTGTAATTGTAAATATTTTTTTCATATTAAAATAGTTTAGTTTGTAAATACATATTGAATAATATTTGCGCCCATCTTTAGAGCAGAAATTCGAATATTTTGACTATCATTATGTACATCAGCATCCTCCCAACCATCACCTAGATCAGATTCATATGAATAAAAACATACCAATCTGCCTTCATAAATTAAACCATAACCTCGAGCAGGTTGGTTGTCATGTTCGTGAATTTTAGGTAAGCCATTTTCAAAATTATAGCTTTGATGGTAAATAGGGTGAGTAAATGGAAGTTCAACAAAGTCAAGTTCAGGGAAAACCTTTTTCATTTCAGGCCTAATAAAAGGATCCATTCCATAATTATCATCAATATGTAAAAAACCACCAGCCATGAGATAACGCCTTAAATTCTCTGATTCAGAAATTGAGAATACAACATTACCATGTCCTGTCATATGAATAAAAGGATATCTATACAATTCAGAGCTTTCAACATCAACAACATCATATATAGGGTTGATGTTCATATTTAGATTGGCTTGACAAAATTGAATCAAATTATCTAAAGAAGTAGGATTAGCATACCAATCTCCACCACCATTGTATTTTAATACAGCAATCTTACAACTATAACTTGAGAATGCCATCGTTAATGGAATTATTAACAGAAATATAAACTTATATTTATTCATGATGTAATGCTATTGTATGACATGCAATAACTCCTGCGGTTTCGGTTCTTAAACGAGAAGAGCCGAGACTAATAGGTATGAAATTATTCTTTAGTGCAACTTCAACTTCTAATGAACTAAAATCACCCTCAGGACCTATTAATATTGTTGAGTTAGAAACAACTTCATTTTTTAATTTTTTCTTCTGATTTGGTAAACAATGTGCAATAAAACAATGTGAACTATGATTTTTATTCAAAAAATCATTAAATAAAGTCACTTTGTTTATTTTAGGTAGTTTAGACTTTAATGACTGTTTTGCAGCGGAGAGGATGATTTTCTCCATACGTTCATTTTTAATCATTTTACGCTCTGAGTGCTCACAAATTATTGGGGTTACTTCATCTATCCCAATTTCTGTGGCCTTTTCAAGAAACCACTCAAATCTATCATTATTTTTAGTAGGTGCAATTGCTATGTGTAATGAATATGGGCTTTGAGGTTGATTCCATTTTTTTATGACATTAAAAATTACTTTTTTTTGAGATGCAATTGTAATTTCAGCTTCGTAAAAGCCACCAATACCATCAATTAAATGAATATGGTCACCAACCTTCTTTCTAAGTACTTTAAAACAATGAGAGCTTTCTTCATTAGATAAAAATGAAGCGTCATTTAATAGTTCTGGACAATAGAATAATTGCATAGGACTAAAATAAAATGTGTTATTTAGCTATAATTTCTTTCGGTAAAGCCTCCAGAATTTCTTCATTTGCATTATCTGCAAATTGTTCAAAATTAAGTTTAAAAGCTTTTGCTAATTCATTTGCTTTCTCATCATATAGGTTTCCGTCAGCCCAAGTGTTTTTTGGGTTTAACAATTCTTCAGGAACATTGATGCAAGTTTCCGGCATATTTAGTCCGAAAACAGCATGATTTCGATATTCAACTTTATCTAAATCTCCATTTAAAGCGGCACTAATCATCGCTCTAGTATACTTTAATTTAATTCTAGATCCAGCACCATAAGCACCACCAGACCAACCGGTATTAATTAACCATACATTAACATCAGACTTTTCCATTTTATCACCCAACATTTTTGCATAGAATGTGGGATGCAAAGGCATAAATGGCGCGCCAAAACAGGCAGAAAATGTTGTTTGAGGTTCCGTTACACCAGCTTCTGTTCCTGCAACTTTTGCAGTATAACCAGAGATAAAGTGGAACATGGCTTGACCAGGAGTTAACTTTGAAATTGGAGGTAAAACTCCAAATGCATCACATGTTAGAAAGAAAATATTTTTTGGAGTAGGTCCTGTTGATGGTGTTTGAATGTTATTGATAAAGTGAATTGGGTAACTGACACGCGTATTTTGTGTTTTTGAACCATTCATGTAATCTGGCTCATTTGTACCATTTTTAAAAGTAATATTTTCTAATAGTGCCCCTTTCTTAATCGCATTAAAAATATCAGGTTCTTTATCCTCACTTAAATCAATACATTTTGCGTAACAACCCCCTTCAAAATTAAAAATTTCATTTTCTGACCATCCATGCTCATCATCACCAATAAGATTTCGGTTTGGATCTGCAGAAAGAGTTGTCTTACCAGTTCCTGATAGACCAAAAAACAATGCAGTATCTCCATTTTGACCAACATTTGCTGAACAATGCATGGAAAGAACATGTTCTTGATAGGGGAGTGTGAAATTTAAAGCTGAGAAAATCCCTTTCTTAATCTCTCCTGTATAACCAGTACCACCAATTAAGATGACTTTTTTAGTGAAATTTAAAATGGCAAAATTGTGTTGTCTTGTTCCATCCACTTCAGGATCAGCCATAAATCCTGGCGCATTAATAACAGTCCATTCAGACTTAAATTGTTTTACTTCATCTTCATTAAGACGAATAAACATATTGTCTGTAAATAAATTTGACCATGGATATTCGTTTACTACTGTTAATGAAAGTCTGTACTTTATACTTGCACATGCAACAGCATTTCTTGCATATAGTTCTTTTCCCGATAGATACGTAATTACCTTGCTATACAAGTCATCAAATTTATTAGAATCAAATGCAAGGTTTACATCACTCCACCATACAGCATCCTCACTAATAGAATCTTTTACAATAAATCGATCCATTGGCGAACGACCAGTAAACTCTCCTGTGTCAATAGCTAAAGCTCCTGTGTTCGATATAATACCCATCTTTTTATCTACAGTGATTTTTGATAAATGATCAGAGTCTAAGTTCCAATGAACTACTGCATTATTAATACCGAAATCTGATATAGATTGATTTGAAGATTTAAGGCCTTTCTCAATATTATTATTTAATTTATCTGAATTCATAATTAACTTACTTAAAACTAGTTTTTAATTATTGAGTACTAATAAATAATTGTTATTGTAACACAAAAAGGCTCTCAAGTTGAGAGCCTTTTTGTGTGTATTATTTTACTGATTTTAGAATAACACTTTTTTCATATTCTGTAAAATTAGTCATCAATTGATCAATATTTTCTTTATCAAATACAGAGTTACATAACTCTTGAACAATAGATACTTTTACTTTATGCTCATCTATTAAATCTATAAAACTCAAAAGTTGATTAACAGACATACATTCTCTATTAGAATAAGCTGAAATCAGTATGTATTTTTGATGGTCATTATTCTTCAATTCTAGAGTTTTTAATAAGCTGTCAAATCGTTCTTTAGAAATAGGTGCTTCACAATCAGATGCATACAATGATATACTAAAAGTAAAAGCCAATATCAATCCTAAAATACGTTTCATAGTTATAGTTATTTTAAAAAAAAGCTTAAATACAAATCTATAAAAAAATGCCATATATTAGCCTAATATACATAAACAAACATGACTCAAAAAATTTTTATTATTGGAGCAGGAAGATCTGCGTCTTCTCTTATCAAATATCTTATTAATGTATCTGTAAAAAATAATTTTGAATTAACTATTGGAGATAAAGATGTTAGTCTTGTTAAAGATAAAATTGATGGTCATAAATGCGCTTCAGCTATTCAATTTGATGTACAAAATGAAGCTCAAAGAATTTCTGAAATTAAAAATGCAGATATTGTAATATCTATGCTTCCTGCAAGCCTCCATTTTATTGTTGCACTAGATTGTCTGAAGTACAAGAAAAATCTTGTTACTGCCTCTTATGTATCAAAAGACATTCAATCTTTAAATGATCAAGCACAAAAGCAAGGCATAATTCTATTAAATGAAATTGGTCTCGATCCAGGAATCGACCATATGTCAGCAATGAAAGTAATAGATGACATCAAAAATAAGGGTGGTGTTATTAAGAGTTTTAAATCTTATTGTGGCGGATTAGTCGCGCCTGATTATGATACTAATCCATGGAACTACAAATTCACATGGAATCCAAGGAATGTAGTTCTAGCTGGACAGGGTACAGCACAATATATTGATTCTGGCAAATACAAATACATTCCTTACGGTCAATTATTTAAACGTACTGACACAGTAAATGTTTTAAACTATGGGCAATTTGAAGCTTATGCAAATCGCGACTCCTTATCTTATAGGGAAGTATACAAATTAAATGACATCCCTACTTTATTTCGAGGCACATTAAGAAAGCCTGGTTATAGTGAGGCTTGGGATTTGTTTGTTCAAATGGGAATGACCGATGATAGTTATGAAGTGGATGTTTCGGGGATGAATTATTCAGACTTTTTTAATTCATTTATTGATTTAAGAAACCGCGATATAAAATCGTATTTAAAATCGCATTTTAGAGTCAGTGATGATGTCATATCAAAAGTCGAATGGCTTGGTTTTTTCAATCAAATTAATTTAGCTATAGATAAAGGAACACCAGCTCAAATTCTTCAAAAAATATTAGAATCTAAGTGGTTACTTAAAAAGGAAGATAAAGACATGATTGTAATGCAACATCAGTTTATATACGAAATTGATGGAAAAGAGCGCGAATTACACTCATCTTTCGTATTACTTGGTGAAGATCAAACATATACAGGAATGGCAAAAACAGTTGGTTTACCTGTTGGAATTGCAACAAAATTAATCCTTAATGGAGAGATCAAATCAACTGGTGTAAGAGTTCCCGTATCAAAAGAAATTTACAAGCCAGTGTTAGAGGAGTTAGAACAGTATGGTATTAGGTTTATTGAGGAAGAGATTCGTTAATGATTTAAATAAAAGTCTTTAGTCATATTGATATATGCTTCAGAGTAACCACCTTGATTATTATGAATACATAGTTCTGATTTTATTGTTTCCATTTTATTTTTAGAAAACAGCATTACAGCTCTTTTAAGATTTGAATTTGGATTTGATCGAACTTCTAAATAATACGCCAAATAATTTCCATGATTTTTCACCATTTTATACAATTTTTCTGATTCGATAATAGGTATAATACAACCTAAATCTGAATCATCATTACCTATTTTATCCCAGATATTTAGTAAATCTTTAAAAGTTAATTCAACTTGATGACGTGCTGTATTTTTAGATATAATGACTGAATGTTTGGAATTACTAAAATAGGGCGGATTACAGATAATTAAATCATATTTATGATCTATCTCTAATTGTTTAGCATCCGCATGTATAAGATTTATTCTATTTCTCCATTTACACTTATCAATATTTATTTTAGCTTGATGGTATGCATTAGAATCTATTTCAACTGCTGTAATATCAGAATTTGATGATTTTTGAGCGATCATTAATGAAAGAAGACCCGTACCAGTTCCAACATCAAGAATACGTTTGTATTCGCTTTTAATCTTTATAGCAGAACCAAGAATTATGCTATCAGTTCCAACTTTCATTCCAGCCAGATCTTGATAAATTGTAAATTGTTTAAATTGAAAAACACTCATTTACTTTCTTTAGCTTTAAAAAAAGCATTTAAGATAATTGTTGTAAGAATAATCGCTGCACCAATATAAAATTCTATTGACATAATCTCACTTTCACCAAATATCCATAAGGCTAGAAGTATAGCGTAAATAGGTTCAAGATTAATGCTTATACTAACGGTAAATGGACTTAATTCTTTTAATACTTCTGTACCTAAAAGGAAGGCTAGTGCTGTACAGATAACACCCAAAACTAATATATAAAACCAATTATTTCCAATAGGAATAATACTTAATAGGTTAAAGTCACCAATAATTATCAAATACAACAACATTGCAATTGTTCCTCCTAGCATTTCGTATAAAGTAATAACTAGAGAAGAATTTTTTTTAATAAAAACTGCGTTCCATACTGAAAATATAGCTGCAAAAAATGCCGAAGTTAAACTAAGTATGATTCCAAGACTGTGTTGGTTTTCAAATGCAAAAATTATATAAATCGCAAACACCACAAATAATCCCAAAATTAATTCATACAACTTTAACCGAGTATCTAAAAAAAGAGGTTGAATGAGTGCAATAAAAAATGAACACGATGCTAAACAGCAAAGTGTAACAGAAATATTAGATACTTTAATTGCCTCAAAAAATGTAGCCCAATGGGCTGCAGTAATAAATCCAACTATTAACATTTGCCATTTGTAGCGCCATAATACATGTTCTTTCCTTTTTTTTATTACCATAACAATTGCAAGAGTTACAAAAGCAATTAGCATCCTATCCAGAACAATAGATGAAGAAGGCATATTTATGAGTTTACCTAAAATGCCAGTAAAGCCCCAAATAATAACTGTTAGGTGTAAAATGAGGTAGTAATATGTTTTAGTTGATAATTTCATCCCATAAAAAAGTTCCGTAGCAATACGGAACTTTTATAAATAAATATTTAATTGTATTTAAACATTAGCAATTTCTTCAGAAATATATTCACCATTAGCAAGTTTATCCTTAATCTCAGAAAAAGATTTAATTGTGTACTCAACTTCATCAAGAGTATGAACTGCAGTTGGAATTAATCTTAATAAAATTACATCCTTAGGTACAACTGGATAAGTCACAATTGAACAAAATATATTATAGTTTTCTCTTAGGTCAAAAGTTAAATTAGTAGCTTCTCCAACTCCTCCTGACAGATAAACTGGCGTAACAACAGATTGAGTGTTTCCAAGATTAAAACCAGCACTTTTTAATCCTGATTGAAGTGCATTAGCAATTTTCCATAATTTATCTTTTTGGCTAGTCTCTCTTCTAATAATATCAAGACGTTTTATTGCACCTTCAACTATAGGTGAAGGGAGTGATTTAGCAAAAATTTGCGATCTTGTATTATATCTCAGATACTCAACAACATCTTCAGTTGATGAAATAAAGGCACCTATAGAGGCAAAAGATTTAGCAAATGTCCCAAAATAAATATCAATATCATCTTGACAATTTAATAGTTCCGAAGTACCTGCACCGGTATCACCAAGTGTTCCAACACCGTGAGCATCGTCAACAAGTATTCTGAAATTAAATTTTTTCTTTAATGCAACAATACTTTTTAAATCACCTAAATCTCCAGACATCCCAAATACTCCTTCAGTAATAACCAAAATAGCACCCTGAGTTTCATTAATAATTTTTTGAGCTCTAACTAATTGCTTTTCTAGATTTTCAATATTATTATGTGGATAAACAAATCTTTTTCCTTGGTGTAATCTAACACCATCTATTATACATGCATGACATTCACTATCATACACTATAACATCTTTTCTATCAACTAAAGCATCAATAGCAGACATAATCCCTTGATAACCAAAATTAAGAAGTATAGTATCTTCTTTCTTCATGAAATCAGATAAATTATTTTCAAGAAGTTCATGAATGTTGGTATTACCAGACATCATTCTTGAGCCCATTGGATAACCTAAACCCCATTTTTTAGAAGCTATAGCATCAGATTCACGAACTTCTGGAAGGTTGGAGAGACCTAAATAGTTATTTATACTCCATGTGAGTACTTCTTTCCCTCTAAATTGCATTTTACTTGAAATCTCTCCTTCAAGTTTTGGAAAAGTAAAGTAACCATGAGCATCTTTAGCATGCTGCCCAAGTGGTCCTCGATTTTGCCTTAATTTCTCAAATAAATCCATAATTCTATCGTTTGAAAATAGCTGCTAAAATACGAATTGAATTCATCTAGCCAAAATTGTTAGTGATAAGTAAATTATTTAGCTGATAATTTTTATTAAAATTATATATTTGCAAAATGATTAAAAAACAAATTTCAGTACTTTATGTCTTACTCCTCGTGTTTCTGAGTTCATGTAATGAATATCAAAAAATACTAAAGAGCAATGACCTAGATTATAAATTTAATAAGGCTGTTGAATTGTTTGAAAAAGAAGAATACGTTAAAGCTTTTCCTTTATTTGACGAGTTACTACTTTTACATAGGGGTACTGATAAAGCAGAGCTGATATATTATTACTATTCTATATCTGAATACGAAAAAGGAAATTTACTTTCAGCTGCATATCACCTAAAGAATTTTTCTACAACATACCATACAAATATAAAAGCAGAAGAATGTGCTTATTTATCTGTTTATTGCCATTATTTACTATCTCCTAAGTACTCTTTAGATCAAGTAAATACATACAAAGCATTGGACGAAGCAGCAATATTTTTAGATAAATACCCTTCGAGTATTTTTTATAATGATTGTGAAGCTTTACAAATAAAACTAAAGTTTAAATTAGAACGCAAATCTTTCGAGAATGCAAAACTTTATTATACAACACAAAACTATAAATCTGCAATTCATGCGTTTAATTTTACCCTTCAAGAAAATCCAGATTCACCATTTAATGAAGAAATCTTATTTTTGCAACTTAAAAGCTATTATTTTTTAGCTAAAAATAGTGTAGAAGAAAAAAAAGACAAGCGAATTAAAGACACAATTATTGCTTTTAATCAGTTTAAGAACACATACCCTAAAAGTAAGTATTTAAATCAATCAAAATTGATTAACAAAGAAGTTAAATTACTTAGAAAATAATTTTAGACAAAATCATTATGGATTACAAAAAAACAGATGCATCTAAAACAACAGTAACTAATGACAATAGATTATTAGAAGATAAAGTTGGAAACATATATGAAGCAATTGTTGCTTTAGAGAAAAGATCTAATCAAATAGGTTCAGAGATTAAAGAAGAATTGTTATCTAAACTAGATGAGTTTGCTACTCATAATGATAATTTAGATGAAATTTTTGAAAATAAAGAGCAGATTGAAGTGTCAAAGTTTTATGAGAAACTACCTAAGCCTACATTAATTGCAATTAAAGAACTATTAGACGATCAGCTTTTTATTAAAAATCAAAATGAAGAGTAGATTGTTTTATGCTAAGTGGTAAAAATATTCTAATTGGAATTACTGGTGGAATAGCTGCATATAAAATCGCTCACTTAGTTAGAGAATTCATAAAGTCAGGTTCAAATGTAAAATGCATTCAAACCCCAAATTCTAAGAGTTTCATTACCCCTCTTACGCTTTCTACTCTTTCGAAAAATAAAGTTTACTCTGAATTCACCTCAGACGAAAAAAATCCTAGCTGGAACGATCATGTAAAATTAGCTCTTTGGGCTGATCTATTTATAATTGCCCCAGCTACGGCAAATACTTTAAGTAAAATGTGCCAGGGTGTCTGTGATAATCTTTTATTAGCAACATATCTCTCTTCAAAGTGTCAAGTTTATTTTGCTCCAGCAATGGATCTTGACATGTATAAACACCCTTCATCAATTCAAAATCTTAAGAAACTTAAACAGTTTGGTAATATCATGATACCTGCTGAACATGGTGAGCTAGCAAGTGGTTTGGTAGGAGAAGGTAGAATGGCTGAACCAAAAAATATTATAGAATTTGTTAAAGCAGATTTAGCCTCAAAACTTCCACTTTCAGATAAAACAGTTTTAGTTACTGCTGGGCCTACTTATGAAGCAATTGACCCTGTTAGATTTATTGGAAATAGATCTTCAGGTAAAATGGGATGCGAGTTAGCTCTAAATTTTGCAAATAAGGGAGCAAAAGTAATTTTAGTACTAGGCCCATCTTATCAGAATCCTATTCATGATCATATAACAATTAAAAGAGTTGAATCTGCTAAAGAAATGCATCTTGAATCATTATCTGTATTTGAAAGTTGTCATATTGTAATTGCAGCAGCAGCAGTTGCAGATTATAAACCCTTAAATAAGTTAGCTCAAAAATATAAAAAAGAGTCTGGCACCCCTAAAATTGCCCTTCAAAAAACAATAGATATTTTAGCTGATATGGGTACAGCTAAAAAAAATCAATTTTTAGTTGGATTTGCTCTTGAAACTAATAATGAAATTGTTAATGCTAAATCTAAATTACGCGAAAAAAATCTTGATCTTATTATTTTAAATTCATTAAAAGATGAAGGCGCGGGGTTTGATACGGATACAAATAAGATAACGATACTTTCTAAACGCAATAAAATGCTTAGATTTGAATTGAAATCTAAGCATGATGTTGCAAATGATATCGTTAATACAATTCTAAATGAAATCGATGCATAAATTATTTTGCGCCATTTTTATTTTATTTTTTAGTTTTCAGTTAGATGCTCAAGAACTTAACTGTAGAGTTCAGGTAAACTCACAAAAAATTCAAGGCACAAATCGTCAAAAGTTCACTAATATGCGAACAACGATTTATGAATTTATTAATAACACGAGATGGACTAATGATGTATATTCTTCTGAGGAAAGAATAGAGTGTAACTTTATTATAAATCTTACTAGTCAGGTAGGTACAGATGGATATAAAGGTTCTATTACTGTAAAATCATCAAGACCAATATACAGAACTTCATATAATTCCTCGATCTTAAATATTGTAGACTCTGATTTAAGATTTGACTTTATAGAAAACCAAACATTAGAATTTAACGAACACAATCATACTTCTAATTTAATATCTATCTTATCTTATTATGCTTATATTATTATTGGAATGGATTACGACACATTTTCTCCACTTTCAGGAGAACCATATTTTTTAAAAGCGCAAAAGATTATTGATAATGCTCAATCTGATCAACAAGCTACTGGGTGGAAGCCCTATGAAGGAACATTTAACCGTTATTGGCTTATAGAAAATCTACTTCATAATGACTACAAACCACTTCGAAACGCATTATATACATACCATCGTGAAGGTCTTGATGTTTTAGCAGAACAAGCTGAATCCGCAAGAGATGAAATTACTGCTGCATTATATAATGTTAAAACTACAGCTAATCGAAAACAAGGAACATATTTACTTAAAGTATTTTTTGATGCAAAAGCTGATGAGATAACTAAAATATATTCAGATGGATTTATATCAAATAAAAATGAGTTGGTCGATATGTTAAAACAAATAGATCCAGCAAACATGAATAAATGGGATAAAATGCTTCAAAATCAAGACAATCGTTAATTTATGCTACAATATCTATCTATTAGCAACTATGCATTAATTGATACTGTAGAAATTGACTTTTGTAAAGGATTTAGTGTCATAACAGGAGAAACCGGCTCTGGAAAATCTATTTTACTCGGAGCACTTCAACTTATACTAGGTGAAAGAGCTGACACTAAAGTCATTTATGATAAAAATAGAAAATGTGTTATAGAAGCTACTTTTGAAATAAATAGTTATAATCTATCTTCATTTTTCACAAAACATGATCTTGACTTTGATGCTCATCAAACTATAATTAGAAGAGAAATTCTCATTAACGGAAAATCAAGGGCATTTATTAATGATTGTCCCATAAAATTAAATCTTTTAAAAGCTTTTTCAAATAGGTTAATCGATATTCATTCACAACACCAATCACTATTAATTAATAAATCAAACTACCAAATTCAACTGATTGACAAACTCGCTTCTATAAAAATTGAAAATCACAGTACTGAAATAGAAATATTCCAATCAAATCTATATGAATTAAACACTGCTAAAAAAGAATTGGATGAAATTTTAAATACTGATATAAACTCTAAAAACGAATTAGATTACTTATCTTATTTAAATACAGAATTAGATGAAGCTAATATAATAAAAGGTGAAAAAGAAGAACTTAAAACATCGTTAAAAGTTCATGAAAATAGCGAAAACATTATAAATACTTTGAAAAAGATTATTTATATTTTAGATCATCAGCAACTTCCAGTTAGTACACAATTTCATGAAATGCTTGTCGATTTAGAGAAAATTTCAAAGTTAGATTTAAGTTATGATAATATTAAAAACAGAATACAGAGTATTACAATCGAATTGTCTGATTTCTCTAAAGAATGTGACATACTTCTTTCTAAAATCGAACATAATGATTTTGATGTTGAGAAAAATACACAAAGGCTTAACCTTATCTATCAGTTAGAGCAAAAACATAGTGTAAACAATTATCAATCTCTTTCAGAAAAGCACAAAGAAATCAAGGAAAAAGTTGATCAACTATCATCAATTGATTTGTATATATCAAATCTAGAGAATAAAATTTCTATTCTTAATGATAAATTAAATAAAACTGCCTCAATAATAAGATCTAATCGACTTTTAGTTTGTAATGAAATTGAGGATTTTGTTGTTAATACAATTAAACAACTTGGAATAAATAATGGAAATTTCAAGGTATGTATTGAACTAGACGAACATTTTAATTCAAACGGAAAAGATGTTGTCAAATTTCTATTTTCTGCAAATAAAGGGATTCCTCTTCAAGAAATGTCAAAAGTTGCTTCAGGAGGAGAAATATCAAGATTAATGTTAGCAATTAAAGCATTGCTAGCTAAACATTTAAAACTACCAAGTTTAATTTTAGATGAAATAGATACTGGTGTTTCAGGAGAAATTGCTGGTAAAATATCTAAAATATTACTAGATATTTCTAAAGAAATTCAACTTATTGTTATAACACATTTACCTCAAGTTGCAGCAAAAGCTGATTATCATTACAAAGTGCAAAAGTTTGATGGTAAAATTAAAAACTCTACAATCATTAATTTATTAAATGAAAATGAACATTTAGATGAAATAGCAAAAATGCTAAGTGGTGAAACCATAAGTTTAGCAGCAATAGAAAATGCTAAAGCTTTAATTTCTAATCATTAAATTCATTTATATTTGTGAAAATTAAAGATGCCAAAATGATACTAAAAGGGAAGAAAGGTATTATTTTCGGTGCATTAGACTCAAAGTCTATTGCATGGAAAGTTGCCGAAGAAGCTAAAAATCAAGGTGCTAAATTTGTACTTACTAATGCGCCAATTGCTATGAGAATGGGCGAAATTAATGATTTAGCAGAAAAGTGTAATTCTGAAATAATTCCAGCAGATGCGACTTCTATGGAGGATCTTGAGAATCTTTTTAATAAATCACATGAAATCTTAGGAGGAAAAATTGATTTTATACTACATTCTATTGGAATGTCTATTAATGTTCGGAAAGGCAAACATTATACAGATTTGAATCATGATTTTATGGTTAAAGGAATGGATGTATCTGCTATGTCATTTCATAGAGTTATGCAGACTGCTATGAAATTAGATGTCATGAATGAGTGGGGGTCGATTGTTGCACTGTCTTACATAGCAGCTCAAAGAACTTTCCCAGACTATAATGATATGGCTGACAATAAAGCTTATTTAGAGTCTATTGCACGAAGTTTTGGGTATCATTTTGGGAAACAAAAAAAAGTTCGCGTAAATACCATATCCCAGTCTCCAACATTGACAACAGCAGGAAGTGGTGTTAAAGGCTTTGATGGTTTTTATAAATATGCTGATATGATGTCTCCATTAGGTAATGCACCATCAGAAGATTGTGCGAACTATGTCATCTCTTTGTTCTCTGACTTAACAAGAATGGTTACTATGCAGAATTTGTTCCATGATGGTGGTTTTTCTTATACTGGTGTTAGTCAAGAAATTATGGACAATTTTATTACTAATGACTAATAAAAAAGGAGCGTTCAACGCTCCTTTTTTACTTTAATTTTATTTGTTTTCTTTTTTAACTTTTTTCTTTCCTTTTGATTTTGTGACCTTAATTTTAATTTGGTCCTTCTTAGCATCAAAATCAATAAGAACTTTATCTCCTTCACCTATTTTGTCAGAAATAATTTTTTCAGCAATCAAATCTTCAATGTATTTTTGGATAGCACGTTTAAGTGGGCGTGCACCATATGCTGAATCATAACCCTTATCAGAAATATAATCTTTAGCAGCATCTGTTATTTTTGGAATGAAACCAATTTCTTCAATACGTTTAAATAATTTTAACAACTCTATATCAATGATTTGATGAATATCATCTCTACTAAGAGTATTAAATAATATAACATCATCGATTCTATTTAAAAACTCAGGTGCAAAGGCTTTTTTAAGGGAGCCCTCTATAATACTCTTTGAGTATTCATCCATGCTACTTTTACGAGCAGATGTACTAAACCCTACACCAGTTCCAAAATCTTTAAGTTTACGCGTACCAATATTAGAAGTCATAATGATGATTGTGTTTTTAAAATCAATCTTACGACCAAGGCTGTCAGTTAGCTGACCATCATCTAATGCTTGCAATAATAGATTAAACACGTCTGGGTGTGCTTTTTCAATTTCATCAAGTAAGACAACTGAGTAAGGTTTCCTTCTAACCTTTTCAGTAAGTTGACCACCTTCTTCATAACCAACGTAACCAGGAGGTGCGCCAATTAATCTAGAAATTGCAAATTTCTCCATATACTCACTCATGTCTATACGAATCATAGCAGATTCATCATCAAATAAAGATTTAGATAATTCTTTAGCTAATTGAGTCTTTCCAACGCCTGTAGGTCCTAAGAAAATAAATGATCCAATTGGTTTATTAGGATCTTTTAGTCCAACACGGTTACGTTGAATTGCCTTTACAATTTTTAGTACAGCTTCATCTTGACCTATAACATTTTCTTTTAACTGATCTGCCATAAGTGATAACTTTGATGATTCCTTTTCAGCAACCCGTTTAATAGGAATTCCGGTCATCATTGAAATCACTTCCGCAACATTATTTTCAGTTACTAATTCTCTATGAGACTTTACTTCTTGTTCCCACTTAATTTGGGCTTCTAGTAACTCATTTTCAGTTTTCTTTTCAATATCTCTTAATTGAGCAGCTTTTTCATATCTCTGTTTTTTAACAACATCGATCTTCTGGTATTTTATATCTTGAAGTTTATTTTCAAGTGATATAATGCTCTCAGGAACTTTAATATTTGTAATATGTACCCTTGAACCAGATTCGTCTAGAGCATCGATTGCTTTATCTGGCAAATGTCTTTCACTAATATACCTACTTGTTAAGCTCACACAGGCTTCTAGTGCTTCATCAGTGTATGTTACATTATGATGGGATTCATATCGATTCTTAATATTTTTAAGAATCTGCAAAGTCTCTTCATCTGAAGTTGGTTCAACCAAAACTTTTTGAAATCTCCTTTCTAATGCGCCATCTTTTTCTATATGTTGACGGTATTCATCTAAAGTTGTTGCTCCAATACATTGAACTAAACCTCTAGCTAAAGCAGGTTTAAACATGTTAGATGCATCTAGACTACCTGCGGCACCACCTGCTCCGACAATAGTGTGAATTTCATCTATAAACAAAATAATATTTGGATTTTTTTCTAACTCATTTAAAACAGCCTTCATTCGTTCCTCAAATTGGCCTCTGTACTTTGTCCCAGCAACTAATGATGCTAAATCAAGTGTAATAATGCGTTTATCAAATAGAACTCTAGAAACTTTCTTTTGAACAATTCGAAGTGCTAACCCTTCAGCAATAGCAGACTTACCAACGCCAGGCTCACCAATTAATAGTGGGTTATTCTTCTTTCTACGTGAAAGAACTTGAGAAACACGTTCTATTTCCTTTTCTCTTCCAATTACAGGGTCAAGTTTATCCTCTTCTGCAAGTAAAGTTAAATCTCTACCAAAATTATTTAAAACAGGGGTTTGAGATTTAACGGCTGGTTTATTTTTGTTTTGAGATTTGTAATCATCAGGGTCGTTACTTTGAGGTGAATCATTATCAAATGGAGTCTCAGCTTTAATCTCATCATAAGACTCACTATTAATTCGTTCTTCAAATTGTTCTTTTACAACATCATAATTAATTCCAAATTGTTCTAGTAGTTTAAACATAGGGTCAGTTTCATTTCTAAGAATACACAAAAGTAGGTGAGGGGTTCCAATAATTTCACTGTTATACAACTTTGCTTCTAAAAAAGTTGTTTTAAGTGCTTTTTCAGCTTGTTTTGTTAAAGGAAGATTAGGCGTGGTAGATGAGCCAACTGATTTTTCAGAATTCGAAACTTCTTCAATTCTTTTTCTTAATAATTTAATATCAACTCTTAATGAATGTAGAATATCAATAGCCATACCTTCTCCTTCACGTATAATACCCAACAATAAATGCTCGGTACCGATATATTTGTGGGCTAAGCGAATTGCTTCTTCTTTACTAAACTGTATGACATCCTTTACTCTAGGTGAGAAATTTTCATCCATATTACTGAATCTTTAACGTAAATATTTCGTATCGAATCAAATATAATTACCTTTTAACAATAAATTGAATATACACACCTGTTTTTTCAACATTTTGATTAAAATATTGTTAACTATTTCCTTGCAATAGGTTAAATATTGAGGGTATTTTAACTTATATTCGTGTGTATTTGTGATTAAAAAATAAAAAACTATTAAATGTCAGAAGGAGAAAAAATAATACCTATTAATATAGAGGAAGAAATGAAGTCAGCATACATCGATTACTCGATGTCTGTTATTGTTTCTCGTGCCTTACCAGATGTAAGAGATGGATTTAAACCTGTTCACCGAAGAGTGCTTTTCGGAATGCATGAACTAGGTATTCGCTCTACTGGTGCTCATAAAAAGTCAGCAAGAATTGTCGGTGAAGTACTAGGGAAGTACCACCCACATGGAGATTCATCCGTATACGACTCTATGGTTCGTATGGCTCAAGATTGGTCTTTACGGTATATGCTTGTTGATGGACAAGGTAACTTTGGTTCAATTGATGGCGATAGTCCTGCAGCAATGCGTTATACAGAAGCACGTCTTAAGAAAATATCTGAAGAAATGTTGAAAGACATTGATAAAGACACTGTTGATTTTCGCTTAAACTTTGATGACTCACTGCAAGAACCTACAGTTCTTCCAACTCGTGTTCCTAACCTTTTAATTAATGGTGCATCTGGAATTGCAGTTGGTATGGCAACAAATATGCCACCTCACAACTTAACTGAAGTTATTAATGCTACATCTGCGTATATCGATGACAATGATATAGACACAGAAGGTTTAATGAATTATGTTAAAGCTCCTGACTTTCCTACAGGTGGAACTATTTATGGGTATGATGGCGTAAGAAATGCTTTTGAAACAGGTAAAGGAAGAATTGTTTTACGCGCAAAAACTTCTTTCGAAGAAGTCGATGGCCGCGATTGTATAATCGTTACAGAGATTCCGTATATGGTTAACAAAGCAGATATGATTAAGAAAACTGCTGACTTAGTTAACGATAAAAAAATTGAAGGAATTTCTGATATAAGAGATGAATCTGACCGTAATGGTATGCGAATCGTTTATATTCTTAAACGTGATGCTATTCCAAATATCGTTCTTAATAAGCTCTATAAATATACTGCGCTTCAAAACTCATTTTCAGTAAATAACATAGCCCTAGTTAAAGGAAGACCTATGTTACTTACTTTAAAAGAGATGATTAAATACTTTGTAGAACATAGGCATGAAGTAGTTGTTCGTAGAACTAAATATGAATTAAAACAAGCTCAAAAAAGAGCACATATTCTTGAAGGATTACTCATAGCTTTAAATAATTTAGATGATGTAATTGCGTTAATTAAAGCATCGAAGACTCCTGAAGAAGCCAGAGAAGGTTTGATGTCTAAATATGGTTTGACCGAAATTCAAGCAAAAGCTATTCTTGACCTAAGACTTCAGAAACTTACTGGACTTGAGCAAGATAAAATTAAAGCAGAACATGCAGAATTAATGAAGCTTATTGCTCATTTGGAAAACATCCTTAATAATGAAGCTTTAAGAATGAGTATTATCAAAGACGAATTAATAGAAATTCGTGATAAATATGGTGATGACAGACGTACTGAAATCGAATATGCTGGCGGAGATTTAAGCATTGAAGATATGATACCAAACTCCGAAGTAGTTATTACAATTTCTCACTTGGGGTATATCAAACGTACATTATTATCAGAGTATAAAACTCAAAGTAGAGGAGGAGTAGGTTCTAAAGGAGCCACTACAAGAGACCAGGATTTTGTTGAGCATATTTTTATGGCAACCAATCATAATTACATGTTATTCTTTACTGAAAAGGGTAAATGTTTTTGGCTAAAGGTTTACGAAATACCAGAAGGGTCTAAAACATCGAAAGGACGTGCCATACAAAATCTTATAAATCTTGAACCAGACGATAAAGTAATGGCTTACCTAAATGTTGATAATCTTAAAGATGAAGAATACATCAACAATCACTTTATCATTATGTGTACGAAGCGTGGTGTAATTAAAAAGACGACGCTTGAAGCTTATTCTAGACCACGTGTGAATGGTATTAATGCTATAGGAATACGAGAAAATGATCAATTGTTGGAAGCAAAGCTAACAACAGGCGATTCTTTTATAATGCTAGCAGCTCGATCTGGTAAAGCAATCCGATTCCATGAAAACGCAACGCGACCTATGGGTAGAAATGCCACAGGTGTTAGAGGTATCCGAATAGAAGAACAAGATGATGTTGTAGGTATGATTTGTGTTAACGATGATGAATCCAACGTACTTGTCGTTTCAGAAAATGGATATGGAAAACGTTCACACATAGAAGATTATCGCATTACAAACCGCGGTGGTAAGGGGGTTAAAACAATCAGTATTACAGAAAAAACAGGCGATCTAATTGCTATAAAAAATGTGACTGATGAAAATGACCTCATGATTATAAAAAAATCAGGTGTTGCTATTCGTTTAGGTGTTGAAAATATGCGTGTTATGGGACGTGCTACTCAAGGAGTTAGATTGATTACTTTAAAAGCTAATGAGCATATTGCTGCAGTTACTAAAGTAAATAAAGATGATGATGAGCCAGAGGAAAGCCTAGAAATTAACGATGAATCAGCATCTACTGAAACTACAACTGAAACAAACCAAGAAATATAGACATGAAAAAGAGTATTATTTTATTATCATTTCCTTTGCTTTCATCGAGCATATTTGCTCAAAAAGCTGAGCTAACAAGTGCAATTCTATCTTTTAGAAAACAGGATATGGAAAGTGCTAAATCTTACGTAGATGCAGCTGAAGTAAAACTTAATAATGGTGGTACATTAAAAACTAAAGATCTTGGTAAATTTTGGCACCATAAGGGCCTGGTTTATTATTCTTTATATGATGCAAGTAAGGATATTAATCTTTTAGAAGCTGCCGCAAACGCTTTTAAAACTGACACTGAAACTGATGGGAGCACATATACAAAAAAATCTTCTAATGAGTTAGTTCGTTGTGCAATAGCATTTAATAATGCTGCATTTGAAAAATATGATGCAAAAGATTTTACAGCTGCATTAGGTTTGTTTGAGAGTGTGGTTGAAATAAATGCATATGATGCTATCGGAAAAGTTGATACATCTAATTTATATAACGCTTCACTAATGGCAGTTCAGGCAAATGATTCTGAAAAAGCTATAGAGTTATTTGATAAACTGATTGATTTAGACCCTAGTAACGGTGATTATCATTTATCATTAATACAACAATACACAAAACTTGAAAATGATGAAGCTCGATTTAATGCAATTAAAAAGGGTAGAGAACTGGCTCCCAATCACACTGGATTAATTTTTGAAGAAGTGAATTACTACTTAGCTCAAAATAATAACGAAGAATTACTTATCAGTCTTGAAAGTGCAATAAAAGCTGCACCTGAAAATAAAATTCTACACTT
>NTKG01000028.1 GCA_002457305.1 Bacteroidetes bacterium MED-G21
ACCTTCAAATTTTAATTCCGTTCCTGAGTATTTTCCATACAATACTTGGTCTCCAATTTTTACGCTCATTTCGTGATCTTTGGTTCCGTTTCCTACTGCTACAACAATTCCTTTTTGCGGTTTTTCTTGTGCAGTATCCGGAATGATGATTCCAGAAACTGTAGTTGTTTCAGCTTCAGCTGGCTCAATCAAGACTCTGTCAGCGAGTGGTTTAATTTTTAGTTTAGCCATTTTTAAATGAATTATAGTTTTTAGAATTTAAATATTTTAATTTCTTCTAAGTCAGAAATTATGCCATTACATTTTTTATGTCAAAATGTCTCTAATTGAATTAAAATTAAGTCAAAAAAAAATGCCAAACTGACTTGTTTGGCATTTTACCTATTCTCAATAATTTTATTCTGTTACCCCTGGAGTTCCTGTTTCAGATGGGGTAAAGTCTTCCGCACTGTCTTCTACTTGCTCAAGAATGTCTGATTGATCTTGGACATCACTTCTATTAATTGCAAAATTAGAAAGTAATGTAAGCGCAACTAAAGCTAGTGCTAAAGTCCAAGTACTTTTTTCAAGAAAGTCTGAAGTTTTTTTAACACCCATAAATTGGTTTCCATCACCAAAAGTAGAAGAAAGTCCACCGCCTTTAGGGTTTTGAACTAAAATTACTAATAGTAGTAATGCGCAAGTAATAAGTATCAAAATAGAAAAAAGTCCGTACATATCTATAGCTTTATTTGTTTAATGGCTTTAATTTGGTTTGCAAATAAACTACTTTTTTGTGGATATTTCAAACTTAAAATTTCGTAAGCAGTAATTGCTTTTTCTAAGTGGCCCTGTTCTAAGTAGACTTTTGCTAATGTTTCAGTCATCAAGTTGTTGTTTTCAGTTAAGCTTTGAAGCGCGGTATTACTGGGAGAAAAGAATTCTTTCTTTGGTAGTTTTTTATTTTTAGATGCAGAAATGAACTCAACAATTTTATCTGTTTTTTCTTTCGGTTTTAGCTTTGCCTTTTCCTCTAAATTTTTATTTCTATTAATAGGTTTAAAATCTGTTAATCTTAACCATTCGTTAAAAGAGTGTTTTTCTGATTCATCAAATTTAAGAGGTTTTCCAAGTTGGAGAATTTGTTTTGTTTTTATTTGTTTGTCATATTCATTTTTGTCTGATTCAAAAGAATTTTCAGTAATGTATTTAAATAAAAGTGTTCTGTTTCCTGATATTGCCGCAGTCATTTTTAATTCGTTATTATACTTTTCACTTCCAGCTTGTTTTAGAGCTTTTAGTCTTAACTTATGTAATGATGTGCAATAAGGATATTCTTGACATAAGTTGTTTAGTCCCAATAGATCTTCTTTTTGAATGTTATGGGGATTGCGAATATGTTTTATGAATTGTGCGCTTTGCATTTTACCAATTTACAACTGCTTTGTTAAATATATCATTAATAAGTTCGATAATTATTTCATCCATTAAGTCCTCTTCAATATTAGAGAGTTCTATGTTACTATCGTAATCAGCAAAACGGTTAAAGGTTTTTTCGAAAGATTTATCATTTTCTATGAGGTTGTTAAAACGAACAAAAACTTTGATACTTAGTCTGTTTTGGTTTGCTTGATCGTTAGAGCTTATACTCATTGGAGTTATTTGATAGTCACTTATATAACCTTCAAATTGAAGGTCTCCGTTAGATCGCGTTAAATTTAGAGATGTTTGCTGGATAAATTGATCTTGGAGTGCATCAGTAAATTTTTGACTCAAAATAGGTTGTACTTGAGTTGCTTGATTTTGAAAGTAAGCAATAGAAATTGTTTTAGCGTCAGGATGTATATCTGCACCTGTAAAGGTATACACGCCACAGCTGTAAATAAATATTGTAAGTATTGTGATATAAATGTATTTGAACATATTATAAATCGTATTGTTTGATTTTTCGGTATAAAGTACGCTCAGAAATTCCAAGTTCTTCGGCAGCTCCTTTTCTTTTACCTCGGTGTTTTTTAAGGGCATTTTTAATCATTTCAATTTCTTTATCTTGAAGCGATAATGATTCTTGGGCCTCTATTTCTTGAGCTTGAATGGTTCGAGGTTCGGTATTAGATTCAGGGTGAGATGGAATAAATACTGTTTGATTAGTTTGTATGTCATCGTATTCATAAATTTTGTTAATCAATTCAGTATTTTTATCATTAAAATTGACTTCTCCATTCATAAGTTTTTGAGTCAATTTTTTAAGATCGTTAACGTCTTTTTTCATATCAAAGAGAACTTTATATAAAATTTCTCTTTCAGTGAAGTCGTTTTCAACGTCTTTATCATTTTTGTATAGTACTGGAAGTGTTTTAGTCTTATGAGTTGGTAGGTAATCTTTTAATGTTACTGCATCGATCATCCTGCTTTCTTCTACGACAGATAATTGTTCGGTAATATTCCTGAGTTGACGAATGTTTCCTGGCCAATTGTAGGTTGAGATAAGTTTTACGGCATCTTCGTCAAGGCGAACAGATGGCATGTGGTATTTCTCGGCAAAGTCCATTGCAAATTTGCGGAAAATTAAATGAATATCATCTTTTCGATCTCTAAGTGGAGGTAAGTCTACTTGTACCGTATTAAGTCTATAAAATAGGTCTTCTCTAAACTGGTTTTTATGAATAGCTTCTTCCATATTTACGTTTGTAGCGGCAACAATTCGAACATCTGTTTTTTCTGATTTGGATGAACCTACCTTAATAAATTCTCCGGTTTCTAAAACGCGTAATAATCGCACTTGTGTGGCTAAAGGTAGTTCTCCAACTTCATCGAGGAAGATGGTTCCGCCATCGGCAACTTCAAAGTACCCTTTTCTGTTTGAGGTAGCTCCAGTAAAAGAGCCTTTTTCATGGCCAAAAAGTTCACTGTCAATCGTCCCTTCCGGAATAGCACCACAGTTAACAGCAATGTAGGGTCCGTGTTTACGTGCTGACATCTGGTGTATGATTTTTGGAATAACTTCTTTACCCGTTCCACTTTCGCCTGAAACCATAACAGAAATATCTGTAGGAGCAACTCTCATTGCTTTAGATATAGCGCGATCTAGTTCAGTTGCAGAACCTATAATTCCAAAGCGTTGTTTTATATCTTGTATTGACGACATTATAATTTTTTTATTCCTCTACACTTTCACCGATTAAGGTTGCAGAGTTGCAATCTGTTATTTTAACCATGACATAATCACCAGGTTTGTAATGTTTCTTTGGGAATACCGCTACTGAGTTGTGCGTAGTTCGACCAAATAGATGTTTGTCAGAACGTTTAGATAATCCTTCTACAAGTACTTTAAATGTTTTACCAACCCTTGATTGATTGTGCATCATAGAATGTGCTCGTTGTTTTTCAATTATTTCGGTTAGCCTTCTAGATTTAATTTCTTCTGGAACATCGTCTTCAAATTTTCGAGCAGCTTTAGTGTTCGGTCTTTCCGAATATTTAAACATGAATCCATAGTCGAACTTGACATAATCCATTAGACTTAGTGTATCTTTATGTTCTTGTTCAGTTTCAGAACAGAAACTAGAAATAATATCTTGAGAAATCGCACATCCGGGGATGATCTTTTTAATTGCGTCTATACGTTCCATGTACCATTCTCTGGTGTAGCCTCTATTCATTAATTTAAGAATTCTAGAGTTGCCAGACTGAACAGGAAGGTGAATATAATCACAGATATTTTCGTATTTAGCCATCGTTTTCAAAACTTGGTCTGTCATATCTTGAGGATGTGATGTTGAAAAACGAATTCTCATTTCTGGACTTACTAATGCTACTTTTTCAAGTAATTGAGCAAAATTGATTGAACTTGCTTTTTGGATGTTTGACAGTTTTTTGAAATCCATTTTAGGTCCGCCACCGTACCATAAATATGAGTCTACATTTTGACCTAAGAGTGTTACCTCTTTATATCCTTTTTTATGAAGTTCGCTAACTTCTTTTACAATACTTTCAGCATCTCTACTTCGTTCTCTTCCTCTGGTAAACGGAACGACACAGAATGTGCACATATTGTCGCATCCACGCATAATTGAAACAAAAGCAGTCACCCCATTGCTGTTTAATCGAACAGGACTGATGTCAGCGTAGGTTTCTTCTTTAGAAAGTTGGACATTAACTGCTTTTTGTCCATCATCTACTGTATTAATTAGGTTAGGTAAATCTCTGTATGCATCTGGGCCTACAACAATGTCGACAAGTTTTTCTTCTTCTAAGAATTTTGATTTTAAGCGCTCTGCCATACAGCCTAGCACTCCAATTGTCATGTCTTTTTTATTTGCTTTTAACTTATGAAATGTTCTTAAGCGTTTTCGAACAGTTTGTTCAGCTTTTTCTCGGATCGAACAGGTGTTTACAAAAATGACATCAGCTTCTTCAATGTCCCTAGTTGTTTGAAAACCATTTTCTGTTAAAATTGATGCAACAATTTCACTATCAGAGAAGTTCATTTGGCAACCGTAGCTTTCAATGTAAAGTTTTCTGTCTCCAGATTTTGGAGTATCTATCACAAGGGCTTCCCCTTGTTTGTCTTCATCAATTACTTTATTTCCAGTATGGTATTGTTCCATCTAAATCATTTTTTGTTCTGCAATATTACAAAATGAAATACTTATGACAAAATGTCATGAATGAAAGATGAGAAATATCTTTTTTAAAATTGTTATAATTTTTTTGCTTTTTTTAAAAATCCTTTTAATATAATTAAAAGGGGAGATTTTTGTCAAGACATATTCGATCTGTAATTTGGAAATTTGAAAAAACTTATCATAATTTTGCAGCAAATTTTGGAATTGATATGGCAAAGAATCTAGTTATAGTTGAGTCGCCTGCAAAGGCAAAAACAATTGAAGGTTTTTTAGGAAAAGACTTCAAGGTTTTGTCGAGTTTTGGTCATATTCGTGATTTATCACACAAAGATATGGGTGTTGATGTTTCAGGTGGATTTATACCGAATTATGAGGTTTCTACTGATAAAAAAGAGACTGTAAAGGCCCTAAAGAAAGAAGTAAAGAGTTCGGAAGTCGTTTGGTTAGCAACTGATGAAGATCGAGAAGGAGAGGCTATAGCTTGGCATCTTGCAGAAACTTTAGATTTACATAATAAAGAAACAAAAAGAATTGTATTTCATGAGATTACTAAGTCTGCTATTACAAAAGCTGTAGAAAATCCACGTGAGATTGATTATAATTTAGTGAATGCTCAACAAGCTAGACGTGTTTTGGATCGCTTGGTAGGTTTTGAGTTGTCTCCGATTTTATGGAGAAAAGTAAAACAAGGTTTGTCTGCTGGACGTGTCCAGTCTGTTGCGGTTCGCCTTTTAGTTGAGCGAGAGCGAGAGATCAATTCTTTTGAGTCCAAAGTGTATTACAAAGTAGTAGGTCAGTTTATAAATAAAGAAGGGCGGTCTTTCAAGGCAGAGATTAATTCACGTCTAGATACGTTAGAAGAGGCTCAAAGCTTTTTGCAGAAATGTATTGATGCCCGTTTTAGTATTGCAAATCTTGAGAAAAAGTCTGCTGCTAAAAGTCCGGCTGCCCCTTTCACAACTTCTACGCTTCAGCAGGAAGCGGCTCGTAAATTGGGGTTTTCTGTTTCTCAAACAATGACTGTTGCTCAACGTTTATATGAAGCTGGTTTTATAACTTATATGAGAACAGATTCTGTAAATCTTTCTAATGATGCGATGTCATCTATTAAGAAAGAGATAGAAAAAGAATACGGAGAATCATATTCTAATCCTCGTTCATATTCAACAAAATCAAAAGGCGCACAAGAGGCACACGAAGCCATACGTCCAACTTATGTTGAAAATCGTAATGTAAGTGATGATTCTGGTCAACAAAAATTGTACGATCTAATCTGGAAGCGTGCAATAGCGTCTCAAATGTCAAATGCGAAATTAGAGAGAACTACAGTTACAATTGATAGTTCAAATCATGAAAAGAATTTTATTGCTAAAGGAGAGGTAATTATTTTTGATGGATTTTTGAAAGTTTATCTTGAGGGAACCGATGAAGACGGTGATGAAGAGCAAGATGGAATACTTCCTAGGTTAGATGTAGGAGAAAATATTGATTATAAACGAATTAGTTCTAGAGAACGTTTTACAAAGGCTCCAGCAAGGTTTACTGAAGCCAGTTTAGTTAAAAAGTTAGAAGAGTTAGGGATAGGAAGACCATCAACATATGCGCCTACAATTTCAACAGTTCAGCGAAGAGGTTATGTAGAGAAAGGCGATGATGAAGGTAAATTGCGTTCTTATCATCTAGTAGAATTATCGAATGCTGAAGTTAACACTCATGTTTTAAAAGAAAAGGCTGGTTCCAACAAAGGTAAATTGTGTCCTTCGGATATTGGTATGGTGGTAAATGATTTCTTAGTTTCAAATTTTAACTCTATTCTTGATTTTCATTTTACTGCAAACGTAGAAGCAGAGTTTGATCAAATTGCTTCTGGTGATAAGGCTTGGAATGATATGCTTAACAATTTTTATGGAGATTTTCATGCAAAAGTTGAAGATGTTAAAGAGAATTCAGAACGTGCAGTTGGTGAGCGAATTCTTGGTGTTGACCCTAAAACTGGCTTAAGTCTATTGGTTCGCATAGGTCGTTATGGTCCTATGGCTCAATTAGGTAGTCAGTCAGAAGTCGAGAAACCTAAGTTTGCCAGTTTACGAAAAGGACAATCTATTGAATCTATCACTTTAAATGAAGTTATCGATTTATTTAAATTACCACGTCAAGTAGGACAGTTTGAAGATAAACTAGTCACAGTTGCTGTTGGAAGATTTGGTCCTTATGTTCGTCATGATGGGAAGTTTGTGTCTTTGGGTGAATATGATCCAATGAGTATAGAGTTAGATGCTTGTATTGAATTAATTCTTGCTAAGCGTAAATCGGATGCAGAGAAACACATTCATACTTTTGATATTGATGAGCCAACAATTCAGGTGTTACAAGGAAGATGGGGGCCTTATATCAAGATGGGAAAGAAGAATTATAAAATCCCAAAAGATATAGATGTGGAAGGGCTAAATCGAGATAAATGTGTTTATATTATTGAGAATCAGCCAAAGAAAAAAAAGGTAAAAGCAAAGCTTAAAACCAAATCTAAAAAGAAATAATTAAATATTTAAATCCTCGTTAAGCATGAGGATTTTTTTAGAGTAATACTTTGTATTAATAGATCTGTTTGTGAATCATTTTTTATATTTAAGCCATGGATTTGAAGCAATATATTAATGCATATTCACTTGATTCTGCTAATTCAGAAGGTTATCGATTAGGTTCATTTTTAGACTTTTTTGATGAGAACTTTGATAAAGATTTATTAAGTTTTGATGTATTTATAATTGGTGTTCCTGAAGGTCGATTATCTTTAGGTAATGAAAGTTGTGCTCTAGCTCCTGATGAAATTCGATCTTCTTTATACGATATGTACGAGGGTGAGTGGGGTTTAAAGATTTTGGATTTAGGAAATTTGAGGGTAGGGCAAACAGTAGAAGATACTTATGCTGCATTAGAACAACTAACGTCTTACATCATAAAGTTAAGTAAAGTTTTAGTAGTTTTAGGAGGAGGACATGATTTAATTACGCCCATTTACAGAGGTCAGTGTATTTTGAGAAAACCTCTAAATTTTGCTTCAGCTGATGCCTATTTAGATTTTCAAGATGGAGATAATTATCATTCTAGATCATTCTTGTCTGATTTATTAGCATCTCAAGAGTCCATGTTGTCAACGTATAATCTTTTTGGTTATCAAGGTTATTTTTGCGATCCTAAAGAAGTTCATTTGTTAGATCAAATGAATTTTAATCTACTTAGGTTGGGTGAAGTTAATGCTAATCTAAAAGAGATGGAACCATTTATTAGATGTTTAGATCATATAAGTATTGATATGTCGGTAGTTAAATTTTCTGAAGCACCCGCAAATCCTTACTCTTCTCCAAATGGAATAACTGCTGAAGGTTTGTGTATGATGATGCGTTACGCGGGGCTAAGTAACAGTATTAAGTCAATTCTTTTTTCAGAGTTGAATCCTCGACTTGATAAAAATAGTCAGAGTGCAAAAGTTTATGCTCAGGCTATATGGTATTTTCTAGAAGGTTTTCATTTAAGACAGGATGATTTATTGACTGATAAGGCGATTAATTATAAAAAATTTCATGTTCATTCCGAGTTGTCTGAGCTGGTGTTTTACAAAAGTGTTTTTAATGATAAGTGGTGGGTAGATTTTTCTAATGAACAAGGTTCCGATTCAAATTTACTACCATGTTCTTCGTTAGATTATATCAAAGCAGTTGATGGTGAACTTTCTGAAAGGATTTTAAAGTATATAAGATTTAAATAATGAGGTTTTAATTCGATTAAAAACACTGCTTTTATCAAAGTTGTTAAAGGTTTATAAATAAATCACCCGGTTTTTGATTTTTTTTTTATCTTTAGCCCTCTTAAAATAGATGCAATAAATTGATAATGCATTTTATGAAAAAGGTTTTAGTTCTATTTTTCGTGTTACTGAGTACTTTCTTAAAAGCACAACAAGATCCTCAGTTTTCGTTAAATATGTTTAACATATATTCTGTAAACCCCGCTTTTTCGGGTAGTTATGATCAGTTCAACGCATTGGCAATACGCAGAAGTCAGTGGGCTGGATTTGGTCCAGGAGCTCCTGTTACTCAACATGTAAGTGTTGAGGCTCCGGTCTATTTTTTACATGGAGGGGCAGGTGTAAGTTTGTTGAATGATAAAATAGGTAATGAGTATACAAGAGGTGTAAGTCTGTCTTATGCATATCAGACAAAGCTTACTAAAAAGTCTGAGTTAGGTGTGGGTTTGAGTCTTGGTTTTATGGATGTTGGTTTTGAAGGGCAGTGGATAACACCAAGTAATAATTCTGGAGCGGATGATCCTTCTGTACCTGCTATAGGAGAAAATGATATTGTACCTGATTTAGGGCTTGGACTTTATTACAGAATGAAAGAGTTGTATGTTGGTTATTCTGTAACACACCTTAATCAGGCGACGGCAGTTTATGGAAATAATGATGATACTGATTTTGAATTTAAGAAGCATCACTATTTTACAATGGGATGGATGCATGAAATATCAAGTGAACTAGTGATGCGTCCGTCTATGTTTGTTAAGACAGATCAGGTGTCTACTCAGATTGATTTTAATATCAATGTGATGTATGCTGATCATTTATGGGGCGGTGTTACTTATAGATTAGATGATGCAGTGGTTTTAATTACGGGGTATAATATAAATGAAAATCTTAAATTTGGCTATGCTTATGATATAACCACTTCAGACTTAAAGTCTGAATCGAGTGGTTCACATGAAATATTGTTGCGATATTCGTTTAAGATGCGACCTCCAGGCAAGATGCCAACGCATTATCGAAATATTCGTTATAATTAAGGAAATGGCTTTATTTTTAAATTGAAGGAAAAACAAAATGAAAAAGATACTTTTATTTAGTGCTATTTTTGCAGTGCTTTTTAGTAGTTGTGGAACTTCACCAACAGGCGAGTTAGTTGGTGTTCAAGAGCTTACGGAATTTTATCCTACTGAACCTTATGGAATGGTTAGAATTCCACGAGGAACATTTACAATGGGCGCCAATGATGGAGATGTTCCTTATGCACATACAACACCTAAGAAATTAGTTACGATGCATTCTTTTTATATTGATCAAACTGAGATTACGAATAATGAGTATCGTCAATTTGTTCATTGGGTTAGAGATTCTATTGCTAGAACTCTTCTAGCTGAAAATTTTGATGAAGAGATTTTTATGGTTACTGAAAAAGATGGTGAATTGTTAGATGAGCCTTACTTAAATTGGGAGGTTGAAATACCATGGAATGATGAAGAAATTATTGAGTCAGAAGCACTTTACGATATGTACATCCCTGAAGAAGAACAAATTATGGGGCAAAAAGCTTTTGATACGCGTTCTTGGAAATATAAGTATTCTTGGATAGACAAATCTAAAGCGGGACAAAAGGCAAATAGATTTGATAAGGAAACAAGAACTTATCGTGAAGGTTTTTCTCGTAAGGGATTGGTTAAAGAGGCTGAAGTTTATATTTATCCTGATACTTTAGCTTGGCTACATGATTTTTCTTACAGCTTTAATGAACCTATGTTTGACACCTATTTTTGGCATCCTGCTTATGGAGAGTATCCTGTTGTAGGCGTAAATTGGGAACAAGCAAATGCATTTTGTAATTGGAGAACAGATTACCGTTTAAGTCTTTTGACACCTTATGAGCAGAAATATGAAACAGCATATCGTCTTCCTACAGAAACAGAATGGGAATTCGCTGCTAGAGGTAATAAAGTTAATTCAATTTATCCATGGGGTGGTCCTTATTCTCGAAATAGTAAAGGTTGCTTTTTAGCGAATTTTAAACCTGTAAGAGGTAACTATATTGCTGATGGATTTGCATTTACAGCTCCTGCAGTTTCGTATTGGGCTAACGATTTTGGTCTATATAATATGTCTGGGAACGTTTCTGAGTGGACCTCTACACCATTTGAGCCTACAGCGAGTATGTTTGTTTCAGATATGAATCCTTTTTATACATATGATGCTGATGAGAATGCGCATCCAATGTTAAAAAGAAAAGTTATTAAAGGTGGTTCATGGAAAGATGTTGGGGCTTTTTTACAATTAGCTGCTAAAGACTATGAATATCAAGATACTTCAAAATGTTATATTGGTTTCCGTTGTGTAAAAATGTATGCAGGTGTTGAAACAATAGACTTTGGATATTAATTTACTAAATCAAAAAGGAAGATAGATATGTTTAAATTTTTTCAAACTAAAGCAGGTCAAAATTTTATGGCCAAATTATATGGTATTGGTGCGGCTGTTGTAATTTTAGGTGCCATGTTTAAAATACTTCACTGGCCTGGTGCAGATATCATGTTAACTGTTGGTTTAACTACAGAAGCTGTTATTTTCTTTATTTCTGCTTTTGAAAAACCTCATGCAGATTACGATTGGTCTCTTGTTTATCCTGAGTTAGCTGGGATGGATGACGACGGAAATAAGAGCCCTGTGAGAGAATTAGATAACATGCTAGAAAAAGCTAAAGTAGATGGAGATTTAATCCAAAGTTTAGGAGATGGTTTAAGAAAAGTAAATCAGGCTGCTAACGGAATTGGCTCTGTAGTTGATATAGCAGACAGTACAAAACAGTATAGTGAGCAAGTATCTGCCGCTGCAGAAAAGCTTCAAAACATAAATACGCTTTATGAAGATCAAATCAGGTCTTCTGCAGAACAAGCAGATGCGACAAAAAGAATGGCAGCTAATATGACATCATCTCTTGATAATGCAGAGCAGATGAGAATTGAGTTGGAAATGCTTAAAACGAATTTAAGTGAGTTGAATGGCGTTTATGGAAACATGCTTAACGCCATGAATGGTAGTAAATAATTTGCAATTAATCATTACTAAAAGATAATACAATGGCTGGAGGAAAAATTTCACCTAGGCAGAAAATGATTAACATGATGTATCTCGTGTTAACAGCTCTATTGGCACTGAATATTTCGAAGGATATGTTGAAGGCTTTTGCTAAGGTCAATAATTCGTTAAAGTCTAACTTATTAAACATCAACGATCAGTCTGATGTGTTATACTCAAAGTTTAGTGATGCTGCAGAAAATGCACCTTTAAAAGTAGGACCTCAGTTCGAAGTTGCTGATTCAGTAAAAAATTTAGCTAATGAATTTAGAGTTTATGTTCAGGAATTAAATGACCTTTTGATTGAAAAAACAGGTGGCTACAAAGATGATGGTATAGAATTAGCAGGTGCTGATAATAAATCTGTTGTTTCCAATATCATGCTTCTAAAGCCTAACTTTAAGGGGAAGGAATTCCGTGAAAAAATGAATAATTATAGAGATTATTTATTAAGACTTAACATTGTTTCTCAAAATGAAGAATTAAAAAACATTATTAATTCGAGTTTTAATACTGATGATTTTTTGAAGGATGACAAAATGGTTTCATGGGAATATGGAACTTTTAATAATGTTCCTCTAATAGCAGTCCTTACTTTTTTATCTCAATACCAAGTTGATGCCTCTACAATAGAGTCAAAGATTGTTGAAAACTTATATGCCAGTGTTTCTGCTGACGATATAAAAATGACTTCAGCTGAGGCACAAGTTATTTCATCAAAAAATTATGTAATGGAAGGTGATAGCTTTAGAGCAGCTATTTCCATCGCAGCTTTTGACAGTACTTCAAAGCCTTTGATTTTAGTTACAGATGTTTTTTTTCCAGGTGACAGTATTCCAGATTATTCCTATGCAGACACTATTCCTGAGGATCAAATATATGATGGTAAAGGGTTTTATAACATACCTGCTTCTGGAATAGGAACTCAAAAGCGTGCAGCTAAAATTATTTTAGCAACTGATAAAGGAGATGTCCCCTATGAGAAGATATTTGAGTATCAAGTAGCTAAGCCAATGGCTGTGGTATCGCCTACTAAGATGAATGTTTTTTATAAGGGTGTTCCTAATCCAATCGATATTTCTGTCCCAGGTTTTTCACCAGAAGACCTTCAGGTTTCAGGACAAGGAGTTTCAATTAAAAAAATTAAACCGGGAAAATATGAAGCTACTGTTCAAAAAAAGGCTGGCAAAATAGCTAAAGTGATTGTTAAAGCAAATGGAAAAACTATTGGACAACCTATTGAATTTAGAGTTGATCGAATCCCAGATCCGTATGCTGCTGTAGGAGGTAAAGGTGATGGACGAATGTCTAAGGGAAAATTAGTAAAAGCACAAGGTATTGCTTGTAAACTGAGGAATTTCCCTTTTGATTTGAAATACGAAGTAATCTCTTATGACGTAAGTTTACAAGTAGGTCAATTTCCAAAAACATTTTCATACAAAAATACCAATCTGATTAATGAGGAACTCAGAGATAAAATTAGAAAGTTAAAGACAGGTTCTTCTGTTACTTTTCAGAAAATAAGAGCGAGAGGTCCTGATGGAGTCAAACAATGTCCTCCGATTGTATTAAAGGTGCAATAATAATATTAAATTTCAGACAATGAGAAAGACTATGTATTTAAATATATTATTTATTTTTTTAGTTGCGAGTATATCATCCGTAGCTCAAAATGAATACGATGTTTTAAAGTATAATCCAAAACCAACAGTTGCTGATCAGCATTCATATGTTGTTCATTATGATTATCAAAATAGAATTTTAGATTTCCCTTTTGTTAGAGAGGATGATATATTGTGGACAAAAAGATATTTGACTTTAATAAATCTCAAAGAGCGTCCAAATTTACCTCTATATTTTCCAATTACTCCAGTTTCCATGGGTAGAGGTAAGTATCGTACTAGTTTGGCTCATTTACTTATAGAAAAAGTCAAAGCTGGTGAAATTACGGCATATGATGAGACACCGGAAGATTATTTCACAGAAGTGCTTTCACCAGAAGAAGTAAAAAAAATGCTTGCTAGAATAGATTCTGTTGTGGAGCCTGATTTTTTCACAGGAGAAGATGTTATGACATATGATACAATTAACATAACTGCTGCAGATGCCAGATCTTTTTATGTTTTAGAAGATAAATTTTTTGATAAAAAACGCTCTGTTTTAGATAGAAGAATTATTGGATTGGCTTTAATTGCCAATAAAGAAAACGCTGAAACTGGCGAATTTTCTCCTGAAGTATTATTTTGGGTTTGGTATCCAGAGGCAAGACAAGTTCTTGCAAACAACTTTTTAATTGTAGATAATCAAAAATATGTTGGAACTAAGCATATGACTTATGATGAGTTTTTAACAAAACGATTATACACATCTACAATTATTAAGGAAGATAACATGTACGATCGAGCGATATATGATTATAAAAAGTCCGAGATGCATCAACTTCTTGAAGCGGAGCGTATTAAAAATGATATACGCTATTTAGAAAGTGATTTATGGGAATATTAATATGTTTCCAAAATATTTAAAATAAAGCTCCCATCGGGGGCTTTTTTCTTATGAAAGAATTTGATTATATAATTGTAGGGCAAGGTATAGCAGGAACTGTTTTGGCCTTTCAGCTAAGATTAAAAGGTAAACACGTTTTCGTAATCGATAAGAATAGAGATTTTACATCTTCTAAAATTGCTCCTGGGACTTATAACCCAATGGTCCTTAAAAGATTTACACCCTGTTGGAAGGTTGAGGATCAATTAACGCCATTGTATGATTTCTTAGATGCCTTTGAAACATCATTTAATACTTCAATTCATGTACCCTTAAAATTATGGAGAAGGTTTGCGTCTATTCAGGAGCAAAATTTATGGCTTGAAAAATCTGATCATCATCGGCTCGTCCCGTTCATGAAACCTTCTTTTATTTCTAACCCTCATAAAGATATAAATGCAGATTTTGGTTTTGGTGAAGTAAAAAAATCAGGTTGGGTTGATTTTTTAAAATTGATTTCAATATTTAAGCACAGACTTATAAGTGAAGGTTGTTTTTTAGATGAAGAATTTGATTATAATTCCATGTTAATAGGTAAAAACACCATTAGTTATAAATCCATTTCAGCACAAAAAATTGTTTTTTGTGAAGGGCATAGATTAACCAATAATCCCTTTTTTAACTACTTACCTTTAATGAGAACCAAGGGCGAATTGATTACTGTTAAGTTAGAGGGTTTGAATGTACAAGAATTGATTAAAAGTAATATTACATTACTTCCTTTGGGTGACGATGTTTATAAGGTGGGTGCTACTTTTAATTGGGATGACAAAGATGAAATATGTTCTGTGAAAGCAAGAGAAGAATTATTAGCTAAACTGAAAGAACTTGTTAATAAAAATCCAGTTGTAATTAATCAGTATGCTGGACTTAGACCTACCGTAAAAGATAGAAGAGCTTTACTAGGTGCGCATCCCAATCATGATAATATAATTGTATTTAATGGTTTGGGTACAAGAGGATTGTTAATTTCGCCATATTTAGCAATACAACTTATTGAATTTATGGAGAAAGGTGTTGCTTTAGATCCTGAAGTTGATATTAAACGATATAAAAACGATATGCCATGTTAGCAATTCAAGATATCAGTGTTCAGTTTGGTGGTAGGGTTTTATTTTCCGAAATGAACTTTATGGTAAATAAAGGAGATCGAATTGGGCTCGTTGGAAAGAATGGGGCAGGGAAGTCTACACTGTTAAAAATTATTCATTCAAATAGCGGTTTCGATTCAGGTTCTGTAAATCTACAAAAAGAGATGAAAGTAGGGTATTTGTCTCAAGATATAGATTTTGTTAAAGGCAATACAGTTATTGAAGAAACTGAAAAAGCATTTGAACGGATTAAGCATCTCCAAGCTGAACTTAATTCCCTTCAGGAAGAACTTGTTAAAAGAACAGATTATGAATCGGAATCTTACCTTGAACTGATAAATACATCTAGCGAATATGAGCATGAGTTGAATTTAATTGGTGGTTATACCTTTCATTCGCACATAGAGAGAGTTCTTTATGGATTGGGCTTTAAATCGGAGGATTTAAATAAACTTACAGATACTTTTAGTGGCGGATGGCGCATGCGAATTGAGTTGGCTAAGGTATTACTAAGTAATCCAGACATTTTACTTCTCGATGAGCCCACCAACCATCTTGATATTGAGTCGATTGTTTGGTTAGAGAATTTCTTAAAAAGTTATTCTGGCGCAGTCATTTTGGTTTCGCACGATCGAATATTCCTTGATCAGGTGACCAATAGAACGATAGAAATTGCAAATAGTAAGGTCTATGATTATAAGGCTTCTTACACTAAATACCTAGACTTACGAAAGGAAAGGGTGGAGCAACAAATCGCTATTAAAAAGAATCAGGACAAAGAAATTAAACAAACAGAGGATCTAATTGATAAATTTAGATACAAAGCAAGTAAAGCGGCATTTGCACAAAGCTTAATTAAGAAACTCGATAAAATGGATCGGGTAGAAGTTGATGTTGTTGGAACTAAAAAGATGCACTTTTCTTTTCCAGAGTCCACAAAACCTGGAAAAATAATTATTGAGATTGAACAGCTGTCAAAATCTTACGGGGACAAAAAAGTAATTCAAAATTTTGATTTTCAAATTGATCGTGGTGATCGCTTAGCCTTTGTTGGTCAGAATGGTCAAGGAAAAACGACTTTGGTGAAATGCTTAACAGATACGGAATCATATCAGGGGCTCATCAAACCAGGGCACAATGTCGATATGAGTTATTTTGCTCAAGATCAAGCTGAGTTATTAGATCCTCATAAAAGAGTTATTGATGTTATTGAAGATGTTGCCGATGACAAATTGAGACCAAGGTCTAGAGATATGCTCGGTTCTTTTTTATTTAGTGGTGATGATGTGGAAAAAAAGGTAGCAGTATTATCTGGAGGCGAGAGATCAAGATTGGCACTTTGTAAAATGTTATTGCAATCTTCTAATTTTTTAATTCTTGATGAGCCAACTAACCATTTGGATATGGTGTCAAAAGAAGTTTTGAAAAATGCATTGAAGCTTTATAAAGGAACTGTTATTATCGTATCTCATGACAGAGATTTCTTGATAGGCTTAACCAATAAGGTTGTTGAATTTAGAGATGGACATATTAAAACGCATTTAGGTGATATTAATGATTATTTAAGCTATAGAAAAACAGAATCCATGCGTGAGGTAGAAAAAAGCTCTAAATCTCATGAAAAAGAGCTTAAAACACCTTTGGATAGATCAGATAGAAAACATCTTGAGAAGGAAATCAAAAAAATGAGCAATCAAATTTCTAAAATAGAGCGAAGAATTGAAGAGTTGGAGAGGTTTATTGAACAATGCGATCAAGATCTCCAGAATCCAACTAAGGCTGATACTTTGATGTCTGATTCAGATTTCTTTGCTAAATACGAGAAGTCAAAAGATCAATTAGATGAACAGATGTCCGAATGGGAATCTATGCAGTCTAAAATGGAAGTCTTGTTAAAAAAACGATAAATTAATATTTTATAAATTCCTTTTGTAGGATAAATTCATCTGATGTAAGCTTCAAAATATAAATACCTGAAGGTAATTTTGAGACATCAAATTGAGCATGCTTCGGATTCATATTATGGAAAGCATCACATAAATCTCCAAGATAATTATAGACTTCAATTGTTGTATTTTGATTATTTAATTTTGAATTTATTTGTAAGGTATTATGAACGGGGTTTGGAAATATTATTATGTCTGATTCAATTTCATGAATAAATACGTTATTGACATTATAAGATGCATCACCCCAGCAATCGTTTTCTTCGTCATAAACGCTTAGCGTATAAAGTCCATTTACAAATGGACTCAATCGATCAGAGTTAATGTTTACATTTTGCCCATTTACATTCCATTGATATGTTGGTGCGGAAGCACTAGAACTGGCTTCTAACAATAATAATGTGTTGTTGAATTCTAATGTGACTTCAATGTATTCACAACTTCCGTCATCAATTGAGGCGCTGGCGTTATAGTTGCAGGCTTCTAAGTCTGTACATCCTGTAATTTCTAATTCATCACAAATTCCATTGAGGTCTGTGTCGTTTAAACAGTTTCCAGAGCAATCGTAGAATTCTTCTGCGAACTCGCAGCTGCCATCATCAACATTTGCATTTGAGTTATAGTTGCATGCATCTGTATCGGTACAACCATCAACTTCAAGTTCGTCACAAATTAAATTGCCATTGCTGTCATTAAGGCAATTCTCATCACAATCGTAATATTCTAGTGCGAAATTACATTCACCTTCATCTGTAGAATTGGGGTTGTAGTTACAAGCATTTACATCTGGGCAACCAATAATTTCCAATTCATTACAAATACCATCATTGTCATCATCTTCAGAACATGTTCCATCACAATTGTAGTAATTTTCTGGGAACTCACAGCTGCCATCGTTTACATTTGCATTTGAGTTGTAGTTGCATGCATCTGTATCAGTACAGCCATCAACTTCAAGTTCGTCACAAATTAAATTGCCATTGCTGTCATTAAGACAATTTTCATCACAATCGTAATATGCTAATGCGAAATTGCATTCTTCTTCATCTGTAGAATTGGGGTTGTAGTTACAAGCATTTACATCTGGGCAACCAGTAATTTCCAATTCATTACAAATACCATCATTGTCATCATCTTCAGAACATGTTCCATCACAATTGTAATAGATTTCAGGAAATATACATGATTCATCACTTATGGTTGCTTCTGGGATGTAATTACAAGCGTTTGAATCAATACAACCCAAACAAGAGGAAGTGTCACAACTACCATCGTCATCTGTAACATTAGGATTGTAATTACATGCTAAACTATCCATGCAACCACTAAGTTCATCAGAATCACAAATCCCGTCACTGTCGGCATCATTTTCAACTACAGTTCCGGTACCATCAGTTTCACCAGAACATCCTGCACAGTCACTCACATCAGATGCAAAAACACAATTTTGGGAAGGATAAAAAGCATTAGCGTTAAAGTTACAAGCATCTGCATCGACGCAGCCATAACAAGAAGATGTATCACAACTGCCATCATCGTCGGTAGCATTAGGATTGTAATTACATGCGAAAGGATCAGTACAACCATTAGTTTCATCGGAATCACAAATGCCGTCTCCATCAGCATCATTTTCAATTACAGTTCCTGTACCATCAGTTTCTCCTGAACATTCTGCACAAACACTTATATCTAATGCAAACACACATAAGTCGTTTACAGTGGTATTTGCTTCTAAATTGTAATTACATGCTGAAATGTTGGTACAACCTTCAACAACAGCCTCACAAGAACCATCGTCAATATTTGCATTTTCATCGTAATTAAATGCTGTAGTATCGGTACAGCCCGGATATTCGCAATCGCCTGTATCAGTGGCCAAAGGGTTATAATTTGACGCATTTACATCTATACAACCAACAATCTCAAACTCATCGCAAATACCATCTCCATCAGCATCAGATATACATTCACCATTACAGTCAGAACCTGCATCAGGAAATGAACACGCACCTGCATCGGTAGCATTAGGATTGTAATTACATGCAATAGAATTCATACAGCCTATAACCTCATCTGTGTCACAAACACCGTCGCTATCTGCATCATTATTAATAATAGAACCAGACCCATCGGTTGAACCCGAACAACTGTCACAGCCGACAGGTATATCACAATCAGCTGAGTCGGTAGCTGCAATATTAAAATTACATGCCAAAGAATCTTTACAGCCCATGATTTCCAATTCATCACAAACACCATCTCCATCAGTATCTATAAGACAAACTCCATCACAATCATAGTGGGGTTCTGGGAAAGTACAAGAGTTATCATCTACATCAGCATCTGCGTTATAGTTACAAGCGTTTGAATCCATACAACCTTTCAGATTAATACAATTTGAGGCATTCATACTTGCAACATTTACAGTGTCTGAGTATTCTAAATAATTTTGATCAGAACATCCCCATACCAAAGCAGTATTACATGATCCGTCATCTTCTTGAGCATTAACAAAACTAGAATAATCTATAGTATATACTCCAAGACTATCTTCAGTGTAGTTCAAATAATACTCTAAAAAAGTATAATCAGTACAACCCTCAATAATTTCTGTACCATCACAGTTTAGGCCTGCTTCGGCATATTCACAAGAACCATTATCAGTATTTGCCTCTGGGTTATGATTACAAGCAAGTGGGTCTGTACATCCATTAACTTTAAGCGTTTCACATGAGCCATCATCTTGATTTGCTAAAGTATCAAACTCTAAATAGATAATATTAGTGCAACCTGGAACAGCGAGAATATTACAAGAGCCATTATCAACAGAAGCCCCAGGATCATAATTAAGATAGGTACTGTCTGTACAACCTAATAGATTTATACAGTCTGGTGAATTGGAAGTA
>NTKG01000029.1 GCA_002457305.1 Bacteroidetes bacterium MED-G21
GCACCATCCAGAGATGAAAACCAGTTGCATGCTGCAGTGGTTGAATTGATTGCCCTAGACGATGCTGAGATTAAATACTCTACGGTTCAAAACTGGTATCCTGGAAACAAAGAAGGTAAAGGAGGTGTTTTCAATTTTGTAACCAAAAGAGGTATATGTCATAAAAATGCCAAAATTTCTTGGACTCAGGTTGAAACAGGTTCTGCAGTAACTTGGAAATACCCTTCTTGTATTCTAAAAGGGGATAATTCTATTGGCGAATTTTTCTCAGTAGCTGTTACTAATAATTACCAACAAGCTGACACAGGAACAAAGATGATTCATGTTGGTAAAAACACCAAAAGCACGATTATTTCTAAAGGTATTTCTGCAGGAAAAAGTAATGGAAATTACCGTGGATTGGTTAAAATTATGAAAGGTGCTGAAAATGCACGAAACTTCTCTCAATGCGATTCATTACTTATGGGAGACCAATGTGGCTCTCATACATTTCCCTATATAGAGGTCAAAAATAAATCTGCTCGAATAGAGCATGAGGCTACAACTTCTAAAATTGGTGAAGACCAACTTTTTTACTGTAACCAAAGGGGAATCGGCACAGATGAAGCAATTGGATTAATTGTGAACGGGTATTGTAAAGATGTTCTGAATCAGCTTCCTATGGAGTTTGCCGTGGAAGCACAAAAATTACTAACACTTTCCTTAGAAGGAAGTGTTGGTTAATCATAAAGGTTATAAAAATGTTAAAGATAAAAGACTTAAGCGTCGAAATAGAAGGTAATAAAATTTTAAAAGGCCTTAATTTAGAAATGAATAAGGGCGAGGTGCATGCGATTATGGGTCCAAATGGAGCTGGTAAAAGCACCTTATCTGCAGTTATTGCTGGTAGAGAAGAATACGAAGTCACTGGAGGTACGATTGAATTTGAGGAGAAAGATATCATGGATATGGCTCCTGAAGAGCGTGCCCATCTTGGCATTTTCTTATCTTTTCAATACCCTGTGGAAATACCAGGTGTTTCTGTAACAAATTTCATTAAAACAGCCATAAACGAAAGTCGTAAAGCAACAGATTTAGACCCGATGCCTGCGAAAGACTTGCTCAAGAAAATGAGAGATAAGCAGGAGTTATTGGAGATGGATAAAACGTTTATGTCTCGGTCTATAAACGAAGGCTTTTCTGGTGGGGAGAAAAAACGAAATGAAATTTTTCAAATGGCCATGCTAGATCCTAAATTGGCAATTCTAGATGAAACCGATTCGGGTTTAGATATTGATGCGCTTCGAATTGTTGCCAATGGCGTGAATAAATTAAAAAATGACAATAATGCCGTCATGATTATTACTCATTATCAGAGGCTTTTGGATCATATTGTGCCTGATTTTGTACACGTATTATTTGACGGTAAAATAGTGAAAACAGGAGATAAAAATTTGGCTTTACGTTTGGAAGATCAAGGATATGACTGGATCAAACAAGAGCAAAAAGTATAAAAACAAAGACGTTGAATTTACAAGAAAAACTTTCACAATCTTTTAAAGACCTTGGCAGTCGTTTAAATGGAAGCGAATCAAAATCGTTACGAGAATTACGTTCTCGGTCTTTTGACTATTTTAAGGGTCAAGGATTTCCTACGAACCAAGATGAGGAATGGAAATATACGTCTTTAAATAAAATAGTAAAACGAGATTTTGACTTCAGTTCTCAAGTCAGTTCAGAAATTTTAGCTGAAGATATTGAACCTTTTTTATGTGAAGGACTGGATTCTTATAAATTGATTTTTATCAATGGCGTATTTAATAAATCCTTATCTATATTAGGTTCTAATGAGAAGTTCTTTGTGGGTAGTTTAAAACAAGGAATGAAAGAAATGCCTGATATTATCAATACTCATTACGGTAAACTTGCCGACACCAAGCAAAGTCTAGTAGCTCTTAACACTGCAATGGCAAACGAAGGTGCTTTTGTATATGTGAATAAGGGTGTTAAACTTGATAAATTGGTTCAAATTTTGTTTGTCAACACAAATCATGAGGAATCACGAATGATGCAAACAAGAAATTTATTCGTTTTGGAAGACTTTGCCGAGGTACAAATTTTTGAACGTCATCAGGCCTTAAACCAAGGTCATGTGTTTTCTAATTCAGTTACAGAATCTTCTGTAGGTAACCAAGCCCACTTTAAACACTTTAAACTTCAAAACGACTTTGACTCTTCCTCAATGGTCGATTCCACTTTTGTAAAGCAAGGCGCGAACAGCTCTGCCTTAGTTGACACCTTTGCTTTTAGCGGCGAATTGGTGAGAAATAACTTACATTTTGAATTTACAGGTATGCATGCAGAAGCGCATATGGATGCCATCACCTTACTTAAAGGGAAGAGTCTTGTAGACCACCATACTTTTGTAGACCATGCTGTTCCTCATTGCCAGTCGAATCAGCTATACAAAGGAGTTTATGACGAGAAGTCAAAAGGTGTTTTTAATGGCAAAGTTATGGTTCGAAAAGACGCCCAAAAGACAAATGCATTTCAGCAAAATAACAACCTTTTATTAAGTGATTTTTCGAGTATTGATACCAAACCACAGTTAGAAATTTTTGCCGATGATGTGGCTTGTTCTCATGGATGTACCATTGGTCAGCTCGATGAAGAAGCACTTTTTTACATGCAGACTAGAGGGATTCCATTAAAAGAAGCCAAGGCTTTTTTAATGTTTGCATTTGCAGGAGACACGTTAAAAAATATTACAATACCGGAATTAAAAACGCAATTAATTAACCTTGTAGCAAGAGAATTAAAAGTAGACCTAGAACTTAATGAAGTATAACCTTAATGACTGACATTGTATTGAATATAAGAGATCAATTTCCGATACTTCATCAGAAAGTGCATGGCCATCCCTTGATCTATTTTGACAATGCAGCTACCAGCCAAAAACCCCTTAAAGTTATTAATGCAATTTCTGAATATTACTTGCAAGGGAATAGTAATATTCATCGTGGTGCTCATTATTTGAGTAACCAAGCTACAGAGAAATACGAAAAATCTCGCGAGGCGGTCAGACGTCTTATTAATGCAGAAAGTACAGAAGAAATAATTTTAACCAAAGGGACTACTGAATCAATCAACTTAGTCGCTTCTTGTTTATCTCAATTTCTATTTCAGCCTGGTGATGAAATTTTAATTTCTGGACTTGAACACCATGCCAATATTGTGCCATGGCAAATTGCGGTAGAGCAAAAAGGTGCGCTAATAAAGGTGATTCCCATTTTAGATTCTGGAGAGCTTGACCTGGTTGCTTTTAAGAATTTATTGAGTCCAAAAACAAAACTATTGGCATTGAGTCATATTTCTAACGCCTTGGGAACGATAAACCCAGTTGAAGAAATGATTGCTTTAGCAAAGGAAAAGGGTGCATTAGTTCTTATAGATGGCGCACAGTCTGCACCTCACATGTTAGTCGATGTTCAAGCTCTAGACTGTGATTTCTTTTGTTTTTCTGCCCATAAAATATACGGTCCAACCGGTATAGGAGTTTTATATGGAAAAAAAGCACAATTAGAAAAAATGCCACCTTACCAGAGTGGTGGCGAGATGATTAAAGAAGTTACTTTTAAAGGAACTACTTTTAATGATTTGCCATACAAGTTTGAAGCAGGGACCCCTAATATTGCCGGAGGTATAGGTCTCCTCGCTGCTATTGAATTTATGGAGGAAGTCGGCATAGATCATATTGCTCGCCGAGAAGCTGAATTGTTAGCTTATGCTACAAAAAAATTAAAAGAATTGGAAGGGATACAATTTGTTGGTGAAGCCAAAGAAAAAGCTGCAGTGATTTCTTTTCTAGTAGATGGTATTCATCCATCTGACCTTGGGTCGGTTTTAGATAAATTAGGTATTGCCGTTAGAACTGGTCATCATTGTGCGCAACCCATCATGGATCGTTTTGAAATTCCAGGAACCGTTCGCGCTTCTTTTGCCGTATATAATACAGAAAATGAGATTGATATGTTTATAGAAGGTATTGAAAAAGTAAAAAAGATGTTTGGATAAATGAGCATAAAAGAGATACAAGAAGAGATTATAGAGGAGTTTGCCATGTTTGACGACTGGATGCAGAAATACGATTACCTTATTGAGCTGAGTAAAGATATTCCATTGATTTCTGAAGAATACCGATTGAATCAAAACCTTATTAAAGGATGCCAATCTAAGGTCTGGCTCCACTCAACAGCGATAGATGGAAAAGTGATATATACTGCAGATAGCGATGCTATTATTACCAAGGGTATTGCCGCATTGTTAATTAGGGTATTAAGTGAGCAAAAAGCCAAAGATATTTTAGAAAATGAAATGTATTTTATTGACGCTATTGGTTTAAAAGAACACTTATCAATGACGCGATCTAATGGATTAGTATCGATGATTAAACAGATGAAATTCTATGCCTTGGCTTTTCAAGCTAAATAAGTTCAACAAAAATTATTTTAGAAGATGAATGAGGAACAAATGCAATTATTAGGAGAAAAAGTTGTAGAAGTACTACACAGTATTTACGACCCAGAAATTCCAGTAGATATATACGAATTAGGCTTAATTTACGATGTTCGCGTCAGTGAGGAAGGTTCTATAGAAATTGATATGACACTAACCTCACCGTCATGCCCTGTTGCTGAGACCATGCCTGAAGAGGTCAAACAAAAAGTAAGTGCTTTGGATGAGGTTAAAGATGTAGACGTGATTATGGTTTTTGAGCCAACTTGGACTAAGGACATGATGAGTGAAGAAGCAAAATTGGAGTTGGGTTTTCTTTAGCTAAAAGATTAAGTACAAGTTTTTAGATGGAAGAAAAATGTGAAATCATAAATAAAGTTGATCAGTCTGGACTAATTACAATTAATCTAGAAGATTATTACGACCAAGGCAGGCGTGTTTTTATTGATCTTAAAGATCACCTTGCTGAAGGACTTATTCTTAGGGAGCGCGACTTTAGAACCTTTGTTAAGACAAACGATTGGTCTCAATATAAAGACGCTCATGTCGCTATAGACATTACCACAGATGTCATTGTTCCAGCATGGGCATTTATGTTGGTTGCCACTGCTGTTTCGCCTTTTTCAAAAACTGTCGTTAAAGGCACAATGGAAGATCTCAATAAGCATTTATATACCTCAGCACTTAAAAATATTGATTTAACAGATTTGAAAGATAAATTTGTGATTGTGAAAGGTTGCTCAAAAGTTCCTGTGCCAGAATCTGCGTATGTAGAGTTATGTGCTTTATTACAGCCTGTGGTAAAAACTTTGAGTTATGGTGAAGCCTGCTCTAAAGTACCATTATTTAAGAGGCGTTAGAGCATTAATTATATCTGAATAAATTTAGATGATTGTTTTAGAATAATAACTTATTTTAATATTTCCGATAGTAATTTGAACTCTATTCTAGGCGACATTTTTTCGTATATAATGGCATATACAGCATCAGTAATAGGCATGTTTACTTCCAAATCTTTGTTAATCTCTTTGATGCATTTCACTGCATAATAACCTTCAGCCACCATCTTCATATCCATTTGCGCCATTTTTACGGAATAACCCTTGCCGATGTAAGTTCCAAACATTCTATTACGACTAAACTTAGAATAAGCAGTTACTAATAAATCCCCTAAATAAGCAGAATCTTTAATGTCTCTTGAAATAGGGTGTATGGCATCTACAAAGCAATTTATTTCACGAATGGCATTAGATATTAATACTGAAAGGTAATTGTCACCATAGCCTAAACCATGAGCAATACCAGCAGATACAGCAATTACATTTTTTAATACGGCAGAATATTCTGTACCATAAATGTCATCGGAAGTCGTCGTTTTAATGTATCGGCAACTAAGTTGATGTGCCATAAAGTCTGCATTGGAATTGGTTTCGCAGGCAATTGTCAAATAAGATAGACGCTCTAAAGCAACTTCCTCTGCATGACAAGGTCCTGTAATAACTCCAATATGCTTTAAAGGGACATGGTATTCGTTTTGAATGTATTCGCCAACAATTTGATTGCGTTCAGGAATAATTCCTTTAACAGCAGAGAAAAACACCTTTGAGCTAAGATCTATTTGAAGTGATGATAAAGTTTCGTGGACGAATGCAGAAGGCACAGCCAAGACAATAATATCTGCTTTTTCGCAAGCTGTTTTTAAGTCACTAGTTACATTAACAATTTCGGTGTTAATAGGCACACTGCTTAAATAGTTAGGATTGTGTTTTGTTTCTCTTATATAATTAACAGCATCCTGATTACGCATCCACCATAGAAGTTCAGTTGAATTATTAGATAATATTTTTACAAGCGCAGTTGCCCAACTTCCGCCACCTATAACAGCTATTTTTTTATTTTTACTCATTTACTTTTCTCTTAAGTGAAAATTTACCTTCCCCTTCGAATCTATTAACAAAATCAAAGCCTCAATAAAAGAAATGATTTGAGATTCTGCTCTAAAGTTAATTTTTTCAGCGTCATCAGAAGGTTTGTGATAATCATCGTGTTTGCCTGTCCAAAAATGTAGTGCTGGAATGCCTGCCTCATAAAATGGTGCATGGTCTGATGGTCCGTTTTCTCTTTTCTTTAAGGTCAGTGGAAAGGCGTCACATTCAATTTCCTTTAAAGAGGATTCCCAAATTAAAGAACTTCCAAGGCCCTCAACCGTAAGAGCCATTCCAGGTTCCATTCGACCCAACATATCCATGTTTAGCACATAGTTTATCTCGTTCAAATTCAGGCTAGGATTCATCACATAGTATTTTGAACCTAACAATCCTTTTTCTTCTGCAGAAAATGCAATAAACAAGAAGTTGTTATGTTCTTTAATGTTATTGTTTTTAATGAGATGAGCTAATTCTAAAAGTGCTGCAGTACCACTTGCGTTATCATCAGCACCATTGTGAATTTGACTTGGCTCTTTATATTTTGAACCGGACCCCCCATATCCTAAGTGGTCATAATGTGCGGTAATTACTACAGTTTTTTCAGCATCATTATCAATAAAACCAACGACATTATGAGCTTGTATAGCTGCATCACCTTCAGAATAAGTAAAAGCTTGAATAAAGCCATCTGTTCCTTTTGGTTTAAGGCCTATTTCTTGCATTCTACTAATAATGTAATCACGAGCTTTAATTTCTCCATTCGTGCCGGGTTCACGCCCTTCCATTTCGTTACTAGCCAGTGTGATGATATCTGCTTGTAATCGAGTCACTCTTTTTTTGTTAATCTCACTACAGTCTTGACTTAAAATTGTAAATGGGGTTAACATAAATGAAAGTATGAGTGATTTTTTTATAATCATAAAATTATATTTCCAAGAAGAGGTTGTTATAGTATATTTCTTTTGATCCAAAATCTATGTTTTTAGCTTATTAAAATAAAAAGTTGTGATTTAGTAGGCTCTTTTATTGTTTCCTTCTACGTAATACATGAAAGCTTTGTTAACCACCTTATTTCCTCCGACAGTCGGGTAGTCACCCGTAAAATACCAGTCTCCTTTGTGCTTAGGACAGGCTTGGTGTAACTCTTCTATTCCCTGAAATATGATTTCTACATCTGTGTTGATGTCATCAGGTTTTAACAATTCTACTATTTTAGTTGAAACCTCTTCTGGTGTAAAAGGTTTGTATATTTCTTTTACATAATTAACCACCTCTTCATTTGGTATATCTATCTGATCTTTACATTTTTTATAAACCTCTTGTATGATAGATTCAAGCCCGTGGTCTTTCAATAATTCTATTGCAGCTTTAAAAGCGATAAAATCACTCAATTTTGCCATGTCTATACCGTAGCAGTCTGGGTAACGAATTTGAGGTGCTGAGGAAATGATCACAATTTTTTTCGGACTAAGACGATCTAATATTCTCAGGATACTCTTTTTTAATGTGGTACCTCTTACAATGCTGTCATCGATCATGACCAGATTGTCTTTTTTACGCACTTGACCATATGTGATGTCGTAAACGTGCCCAACAAGATTGTCTCTATTATTATCGTCGGTAATAAACGTTCTCAATTTGGCATCTTTAATGGCAATTTTTTCTACTCGTGGTCGAACAGAAAAGATCTCTTTTATTTGCTCTGTAGTAGCAGCATTACCCAGCTCTAAAACCATTTGAGCTTGTTTATCTTTGTATAGTAGCTCTAAACCTTCTATCATGCCATAAAAAGAAGTTTCTGCTGTATTTGGAATAAATGAGAACACAGAGTTTTTTAGGTCCCCACCTATACTTTTCATTACTTTAGAACTTATATGTCTACCTAGGTTTTTTCTTTCATTGTAGATGTCCGCATCATTTCCTCTCGAAAAATAAATGCGTTCAAAAGAACAGGCTTTTTTTTCTAAAGGCTGAATCACCTGGTCCATACTTACTCTTCCATCTTTTTTGATGATTAGAGCATGACCGGGCGTAATTTCTGAAATCGTTTCCTGAGGGACATTCATAGCTGTCTGAATAACAGCACGTTCAGAGGCTACCACAACAACCTCTTCGTCTTTGTAGTAAAACCCTGGACGTATTCCGGCAGGGTCTCTAAGCGCAAAAGCGTCTCCATGCCCCATCAAACCACACATCACATATCCACCATCCCATTTTTTTGCAGAATTTATAAGGACATCTTGAACATTAATATTGTCAGCAATATACCTTGACAGTTCTTGTTTGTCCAATATTTCATCTTTCTTAGCATGATAAAGTTGGCTATTTTCTTCGTCAAGGAAATGTCCAATTTTTTCCAGTATGGTTACCGTGTCAGATTTCTCTTTTGGGTGTTGACCTAATTCTATTAATTGATTAAAAAGTTCATCAACATTGGTCATGTTGAAGTTGCCTGCCAAAACCAGGTTTCTTGTCATCCAATTATTTTGTCTTAAGAATGGGTGACAATGTTCAATACTATTTCCGCCATATGTTCCATAGCGCAGGTGTCCTAAAAAGAGTTCTCCTGAAAATGACATATTTTCTTTCAACCACTGAACATCTTTTAATTTTCCTGGAGAATTTAGTTCTACTTCTTCAAACTTTTTATTGATGTATGTAAAAATATCTTGTACAGAATTTGTTTTGTTAGAGCGGTAGCGACTAATGTATCTTTTTCCAGGTTCAACATTTAATTTAATATTTGCCAACCCAGCACCATCCTGTCCTCGATTTACTTGTTTTTGCATTAACAAGTACATTTTATTTAGAGCGTAAAGAGACGTACCATATTTTTTCTGATAATACTCTAGTGGCTTTAGTAAGCGAATCATTGCGATACCACACTCGTGTTTCAGTTCGTCACTCATAGACTTGGACAGTAAATTTTGTGCTGCAATTTACATAAAGTTTGGAGATAATCTTAGGGATTAATTTAGTTTGGAAAAAATATAATGGATTCCATAAGGTCTCACTTAATCTCTTTTAATGTTTTGTTAAATCATCAATTATCTAAATGATGAAACTGGTTTTTTATTTTAAAATGTAATAATATAGTGCATAATTAAAATACGGCTCGTATATTTAAACGGTGAACTTTATATACATTCACTAAAGCCAACTTCTTATAAGTTTAATAGGAATTAAAAATGAATAAACACAAAATTTATAGTGCTTTTGTGAAGGTTTTAGCAGATACCATAACCCCTGTAGGAGCCTATCTTAAAATGAGAGATCATTACCCCAATGCACTATTATTGGAGAGTTCTGATTATCATAGCAAGGAAGACAGTTTTAGTTTTATTTGTCTTCAACCCATTGCGGGTTTTGAAGCGTCAGAAAGAAAGTATTCTATTTCAAACCTTGATGGCTCATCAGATCATTTTGAAGTGGATTCCATGACAGAGATGTCTGAGGTTTTTAAAAGTTTTTTATCTCAGTTTGACGAAGCAGAAAACGAAAACCCGACGGGAATATGCGGATTGTTTGGCTACACTTCTTTTGAGGCCGTTCAGTATTTCGAAGACATTAAATTGGCGCCTAAAAGTGATGCTCATAAGGATAATCCCGACATGAAATATCAGTTTTTTAGATACGTCTTGGCTATAGATCATTTTAAAAATCAACTTTACATTTTAAAGTATGATACTTCCCCTCTTGATTCTGATGATCCTGATTTTAAAAAGCTTTATTCTCAATTAAAAATTGCCCGTACTGAGCAGTTTAAGTTTTCAAAAGCCGGAGATGAATCCAGTAATCTTACAGATCAGCAGTATGAAGATGCAGTAGCACGAGGCACAGAACATTGCCGGCGGGGAGATGTTTTTCAGGTCGTTTTATCCAGAGAATTTAAGCAAGGATTTAAAGGGGATGAATTTAATGTGTATCGAAGTATTCGAAGTATCAATCCATCGCCATACCTTTTCTATTTTGATTATGGCAATTTTAAATTGTTTGGTTCTTCTCCGGAATTGCAAATTTCTGTTCGGGATAATCGGGCCGTGATCGCACCTATTGCAGGTACGGTAAAGCGAACTGGTAATGCACAAGACGATTTGCGGCTAGAAAAAGAAATAAGAGAGAACCCTAAGGAGATATCAGAACATATTATGCTGGTTGATCTTGCTAGAAATGATTTGAGTCGGAGTGCCGAAAAGGTTAAAGTAGATACGTATGCCGAAACACAGTATTACTCGCATGTCATACATATGGTGAGTAAGGTTACGGGAGAGCTTTTAGAGGGAAAAAACAGTTTGGACCTTTATTTTAACACCTTTCCTGCCGGAACGCTTTCCGGAGCTCCAAAATACAGAGCCTTACAGATCATCGATGAAAACGAGCCAAGTAAACGCAATTTTTATGGTGGAGCCATTGGGTATTTTGGATTTGATGGCAGCGTAAATCATGCCATTGTAATACGCTCGATTTTAAGTAAAAATAATACGCTTACCTATCAGGCCGGAGCCGGAATTGTGCTTGGAAGCTCACCTCAGGGAGAACGAAAAGAAATTGATAACAAGGTAGCGGCAATACGTCGGGCCATAATAAGTGCAGTAGAAATATGAAACTTTTAGTACTCGATAATTACGATAGTTTCACCTACAACTTGGTGCATATGTTTCGCAGTATGAATATTGATCATGAGGTTTATCGAAACGACAAGATCAGTGCGGAAGAAGCTTTAAGTTTTGATTTTATCATTCTTTCACCCGGCCCTGGTATACCTTCGGAAGCAGGAAATATGGGTAAAATAATTGCTGCTTGTGCAGGAAAAAAACCCATCCTTGGAATATGTTTAGGTCATCAGGCGATCGCAGAATATTTAGGTGCAAAACTTAACAATATGTCTTCGGTTTATCATGGGGTAAAAAATAAGATAAACATTTTGTCCAATGAAGAAATTTTTGAGGGAATCCCTGAAGAAATTGAAGTCGGAAGATACCACTCCTGGGAAGTCCTTCGTGAAGGGTTACCCGAAAATATTTCTGTCACAGCAGAAGATGAAAATGGCACAATTATGGCCTTATCAGATGCTTCAAAAAAAATGTATGGTATTCAATTTCACCCCGAAAGCGTGATGACAGAATATGGGGAAGAAATGATTCAAAATTTCTTAAAAATTGCACAGTCATGAAAGAAGTTTTAGAACATCTTTTTAAACACAACACGCTAAGCTCAGGAGAGGCGAAAGAAATGCTGACTAAAATTTCAGAAGGCAATTTCAACGCTTATCAAATTAGTTCGTTTTTAACGGTTTTCCGAATGCGAGGGATTACCGTTGAAGAACTCAAGGGCTTTCGTGATGCCTTAAGAAACTTATGTAAACGTGTCGATCTGGACGCTTATTCCCCAATAGACCTTTGTGGTACTGGAGGCGATGGAAAGGACACCTTTAATATCAGCACCTTGTCTTCTTTTGTTGCAGCGGGAGCAGGAGCAAAAGTTGCTAAACATGGAAACTATGGTGTGAGTTCTTCCTGTGGTTCATCAAATGTTTTGGAACACCTTGGTTTTCAATTTACAAATGATGTAGATAAAATAGAACAACAAATTGATCAGGCGGGAATTTGTTTTCTCCACGCGCCATTATTTCATCCGGCTATGAAAGAGATGGCACCCATTCGGAGAAATATGGCTGTGCGAACCTTTTTTAATATGCTTGGACCTATGGTAAATCCCGCATTTCCAAAGGGACAGTTGGTCGGCGTTTTTTCTTTGGAACTTCAACGTTACTACAAGTATTTGTACGAAGAAAGTTCTATCGAATACCGTATTGTTCATGCTCTTGATGGTTATGATGAGATAAGTTTAACGGGAGATGTGAAGGTGATAAGCCCTGAAAAAGAAGAGCTTTTGAGTCCACATCAGTTATCAGAAAAGCAATTGGACCCGACAGCCATCAGTGGCGGAAACACTGTTGAATCTTCTGCTGAAATTTTTATAGATATACTTAAAGGGAAAGGAACTCAAGCACAAAATGCTGTGGTTATTGCAAATTCAGCAATGGCAATTCATACGGCATTTCCGAACAAAACCAGAGAAGAATGTCGAGAGATGGCAATTGAATCTTTAAGATCTGGGAAAGCAAATCTGGCATTTAACACTCTACTTACACTATGAGCATTTTAGAAGAAATATTAGCACATAAAGCTAAGGAACTGGTAGAACGACGAGAAAAATTTTCAGTAACATCGCTTGAAGAAAGTATTTATTTCAACAGACCTATCGTGTCTATGAAAGCACATCTTCAGGGAGATGATAAGGTTGGCATCATTTCCGAAATAAAGAGAGGCTCCCCGAGTCAAGGACTCATTAACAATCAAATTGACGTTGAACAAATTAGTAAGGCATACATCAATGCAGGAGCTACCGCCTTATCGGTGTTAAGTGATTATAAATATTTTGGAGGGACCCTTGAGGATGTTCAAACAACTCGAAAGTTTAATTCCTGTCCGATACTTCGAAAAGAATTTATCATTGACGAATACCAACTGATCGAAGCAAAAAGTGTGGGTGCAGATTGCATCTTATTAATTGCCGCAGCCTTGTCGGAAAAAAGATGTAAAGAATTGGCAAGTTTCGCCAAAAAACTTGGTTTGGATGTGCTCTTGGAAGTGCATAATAAAGAAGAAATAGATAGCCACCTTTCTGAGGCTGTTGACATTGTAGGCGTAAACAACAGGAACTTACACGATTTTACAACCAGTATAGATACAAGCATTGCGCTGGCGCAATACATACCAGATAAATTTGTTAAGATTAGTGAAAGTGGCATTACACAGGCCGAGCATATTTTGAAGTTGAAAAAGCATGGGTTCAAAGGGTTTTTAATAGGGACTCATTTTATGAGTCATGCACAACCAGGCCAAGCTTGTGCGAAATTAATTAGTGAAGTAAAAAGATTAGAGCGGCTATGAAAATTAAAGTTTGTGGGATGAAAGATCCTCAAAATATTAAGCAGATAGCCTGTCTTAATCCCGACATGATGGGCTTCATATTTTATGAAAAGTCTGACCGCTATGTTGATGAACAGTCTTTAAAAGAAGTCATTCAGGAATTGCCTTCATCTATTTTTCGAGTTGCGGTTTTTGTTGATGAAGATTCTGAAAAAGTTTTCCAGATTTGTAAGGATCTCGGGTTATCACACGCGCAATTACATGGCAATGAAACGCCTGAATATTGTGCACAAATACAGGCAGTAGGGATCTCTGTAATTAAGGTTTTTCATATGGATGAAACTTTTGATTTTTTGTGTACTAAGCCTTACGAAAATTGTTCTGACCTCTTTCTTTTTGATACTAAAACAAAAGGGTATGGTGGAAGCGGAAAACATTTTGATTGGGGTTTGCTCAATTCATATACATCAGAAATTCCCTTTCTGTTAAGTGGGGGTATCTCTAATGATGACCTGTCAAATATAAAAGCTTTACAAATTTCACAACTTATAGGCATCGATGTGAATAGTCGTGTCGAAATTTCAGCGGGCAATAAGGATGTGAATAAGGTAAAAGAACTCATACTTAAAACCAGAGAAGGATGAAATATGATGTAAATGAACAAGGATTTTATGGTGATTTTGGAGGCGCTTTCATTCCTGAAATGTTGTACCCTAATATTCAGGAATTAAAAAGTTCTTATCGCGAAATACTTAATGATGATGCTTTTAAAAAAGAACTTTCCGGATTACTAGAGAACTATGTTGGCAGACCTACTCCCTTGTATTTTGCCAAGCGACTGAGTGAACATTATGGTACAAACATTTATCTGAAACGTGAAGATTTATGTCATACTGGAGCACACAAGATTAATAACACCCTTGGGCAGGTACTTTTGGCACAACGACTTAACAAGTCGCGCATTATTGCTGAAACAGGTGCCGGACAGCACGGTGTAGCAACAGCAACTGCTTGTGCTTTGATGGGCTTGGAGTGTATTGTTTACATGGGCGCAAAAGATATAGAACGGCAAGCGCCTAATGTATCTCGAATGAAAATGTTGGGTGCTGAAGTTCGCCCGGTTCACAGTGGAAGTAAAACATTAAAAGATGCTACGAATGAGGCCATTCGGGATTGGATAAATAATCAGGATGATACCCATTATATTATTGGCTCTGTAGTTGGCCCCGATCCCTATCCGGATTTGGTAACTCGCTTGCAAGCCATTATTTCTGAGGAGATTAAAAAACAGATGGACGGCCTGCCTACTCATGTTATTGCCTGTGTGGGAGGAGGGAGTAATGCCATTGGCGCTTTTTATCATTTTTTAGAAGATGAAACGGTAAAACTTATTGGCGTTGAGGCAGGTGGTTTAGGTGTTAAAACAGACAAGTCTGCAGCCACACTTGCTTTGGGAAGTCGCGGTGTGCTTCATGCTTCTATGAGTTATTTGATGCAAACGAGTGATGGGCAGGTCATCGAACCACATAGTATTTCTGCAGGACTCGATTATCCGGGAATAGGACCTTTACATGCTCATTTACATGACTGTAAACGTGTTCTTTATTCTAATGTTACCGATCATGAAGCTTTGGAAGCAGCTAACAGATTAATGCAATTAGAAGGAATTATTCCAGCATTAGAAACTTCTCATGCCTTGGCTTACCTTGAGAAGATGACTTTCAATCCGACAGACAAAATTGTGATTAACCTTAGTGGTCGTGGCGACAAGGACATGAGTACTTACATAAATTTAGCGACCTGATGCAGACCTTAAAGAGAGTATTAGAAACAAAAAAAGAAGGTCTTCTGAACATTTATTGTACAGCTGGTTACCCTGAATTGAATGATTTGCCAACCATTGTAAATGCCTTGCATGACGCTGGTGTAGATATGGTGGAAATAGGAATTCCGTATTCTGACCCTATTGCAGATGGTGAAACAATACAACAAAGCAATGCGGTTGCTTTGAAAAACGGAATCACCATTGATTTAATTTTTGAACAGTTAGAAAAATGCAATAAAGACATTCCTAAAATTGTAATGACGTACTTTAATCCTGTTTTCAAATACGGATTGGAGCATTTTTGTGAGCAATGTCAAAAAGTTGGTGTAGACGGACTCATCATTCCCGATCTGCCATTAGATTTGTACCAATCTATGTATGAAAAGTTGTTTAAAAAGTATCGGCTCAGCTCTATTTTTCTCATCACACCTCAAACCAGTACAGAGCGCTTAAAATACATTGATGAATTAAGTAGCACATTCATATATGCAGTAAGTAGTTCAAGTACGACCGGAAAAATTTCAGGCATTAATACGTCCGATAGATACTTGTCCGGACTAAAAGATCTTGGGCTGAAACACCCTATACTTGTAGGATTTAATATCAGCACATCCAAAGATCTCGCACTTGTAAACCAGCATGCTCAGGGAGGCATCATAGGAAGTGCTTTTATTAAACACCTTCGAGAAAATAGATCACTGGAGGAGGCATGTCATACATTTGTTAGGCAGATGTTAAAAGATTAAAGAAATGCATTTCGAGATTAAAATATAGTTTTATACGATTCAAAAACAATATCGTTTATTACTTATGAATTATTATTTTTTGGAAAACCTAAACAAAAGAGATGATTAAAAAATTACTTGTACCGATTTTTATACTATGTGTAATTTCTTGCGACCAGACTTCGTCTGATGGTAAAAAGGAAGATGGTGGTTCTAAAAATGGCCTTGTTCACACTTATAACGAAGATGGCAGTTTGTCTGCTTCTATTAATTATAAAAACAACCTGCGTCATGGTCTAGCTTTAGATTACTATAAAGATGGGAAGTTGCGTGCTGAAATAGATTATGTTAATGGACTCAAACAAGGGCTTGCAAAATGGTACCATAAAAATGGGAAAATTTTTAGAACTACAGCATATATTGCTGATCAGCGTGAAGGGTTTCAGAAAAAATATTATGAAGAAGGGGCCCTGATGTCTGTTGCAGAATTTCATGAAAACGAACCCGCTATTGGCCTCAAAGAATACAACAAATCTGGACAAGAACGAAAGTCGAAGGCGGCTTTTGTATTTGGAGAAAAAATACCACTTGAAAATGGGGCTGTAAAAATAGAAGTGCGTCTTAATAACAAAGTCAAAGAAGTTAGCATATTCCAAGGCAGCTTAAAAGATGGCAAGTTTATGCACGAGGGCTTAGTTGACATTAACAAAACGGCCAATATGGGCTACGCTATTATTGCGAAAGGAGAAACAGAAGTTTCTGTTGTTGCGAAATATAGAACACGTTATAAAAATTACCGTGTGCTCCATGGCAAAGCAAAACTCTAAACCTTCACATATATCGCTGTGAATAAAAGTGGTATAGTTTTGGTAATTTAAATTTTGCTTGATTATTAAGGTATTAGTACCATAACAATATGAAATTAAAAGAACAACTTAAAACCTTTGCGCCCATAGATCTAAAACAGATGGATCGGGTTAAGTTGTTACGCTGTTTTGATACGAAATATTTGATTTCTGAAAAAAGAGTATCAGATTTGTTACCCTCATTAGTTCGAGACTATTTTATCTTGGAAATCGATGGTAATAGAATTGCTTCATACCATACGGCATATTTAGATACGCCAGATAAAACGTATTATAAACACCACCATCAGGGGCGCAATAAAAGGCATAAAGTTCGTTTTAGGACCTATGTTGAATCGTGCTTGTCTTTTTTAGAAGTGAAGTTAAAAGACAAAGGAAAAACGAATAAAAAGAGAATAATAAGCACACAAAACAATTCTTTAGATGAAGCCCAAAAAGCTTTTTTAAGTGAGTGGATTAATGAAGATTTAGAACAACTTAACACAAGTCTTGAGAATACATTTCAAAGAGTTACGCTCGTTCATAAAAGGGAGCAAGAGCGTGTTACGATTGATTTTAATTTAAATTTTGTTTTAGAAAATCAAACGATTCCTTTGGACGAGCAAGTTATTATTGAAATAAAACAGAGTCGGGTAAATACAAATTCAGTAATTAGTAAATTGCTGCGATCAAAGTTAATCAGGCCACTTAGGCTTAGTAAATATTGTATTGGTTGTATTTTGATGGATGATGGGTTAAAATATAACCGATTTAAGTCAAAGCTTTTAAAGATAAATCAAATTCAAACCGTATGGAATTTTTAGATATAGAACTGATTAATCAAAAAGACTTCGTAAAGCTTTTTGTTCGATTTTTAATTGACTTCGCCTTCACTTTTGTTATCGTAAGAGTGTTATATTTTGCAGCAAATAGAAGGAAGGATTACCTCTTTACTTTTATTGTATTTAATCTACTCACGTTTTTCATCTGTTTTCTGCTGAGAAAAGTACCAATGGAGTTGGGCTTTGCACTCGGGCTTTTCGCTGTTTTTGGTATTTTAAGGTACCGAACGGAACCCATACCAATTAAAGAGATGACGTACCTATTTATCGTTATTGGTCTCGCTATGATTAATGCCTTGGCCAATAAAAAGATTTCATGGGCGGAATTGTTATTTGTAAACACGGCTATTCTTCTTGTGACTTTAAGTTTTGAAAAGCTTTGGTTTAATAACGAAATTCAAAGTAAGAATGTCATTTATGAGCGAATAGATCTTATAAAAATAGAGCAGAGATTAGAGATGATTAAAGATTTACGAGAGCGAACTGGCTTAGACATTGTTTGAGTTCAAGTAGGGAAAATAGATTTGTTAAGAGATGTTGCTATTGTTACAGTATTCTTTAGGGCAGATGTAAAAGAAGTTCAATGGGGTACCAATTCGGACATGAATGAAATATAAATTATTTTTACTTGTTTTTACACTTCTACCATTTGTGTCTTTCGCTCAAGATGAAGATCTTGAGCTGTGGGGTTCAATGAAGTTCAGTAAAAAGCTCACTAAAAAGTTTCGTTTTGAGCTTGAGGAACAAATCCGTTGGGCAGACAGTTTAAGTCAATACAAAAAGAATTTTACAGACTTAGGCTTTAAATACAAGCTCCATAAAAGACATTCTCTGACGCTACACCTAAGGTTGGTAGATGAGGTTGATGATGGCAAATACATGCGCTATCATATTGATGCAAATTCTGATTTTATCCGCTCTAATTTTCCTTTGGTTTTTGAACAAAGAATTCGGTTTCAAAAATCGTGGGATGCGGATGGGGTTTTAGATAAAAAGTTTTTTCGTTTAAAGTGGGGTTTTGCATACAAGAATAAAGAGCTTTCACCATATATAGCTCATGAATACTTTTGGAGATTGATGGAGGAGAACTCTTTAAGTAAACAGCGATCTACTATAGGAATTTGCTGGAGTATGGGTGATGATTTGAAAATGAAACTTTTTTTGAGGAACCAAAAAGACCTCAACGAAGAGAATAAGGATAAACTAGGTGTTATAGGTTATGGTATGCATTATAAATTTTAAGATATTCTCTCTGAGATACATTTAATACAGAAGTTTTGTCGTCAACCTAAAATGCTGTAAATTGTATAAACATTAATAAATAAAAGTAATGAAGCATCTTATATACTTCTTTTGTTTGCCTTTTTCTCTAGGTCTATTTGCTCAGTGCGATCTTCCTGAACCATATACAAATCTTCCTACGGGGAGTAATTTAACTGTATTGTTGGATTCTGGATTTATTGCGGGTTTAAATTTTATAAGCCCAAATCCATACATTGTTGCAATTACCACAGATAATTTAGTAGTTGG
>NTKG01000003.1 GCA_002457305.1 Bacteroidetes bacterium MED-G21
ACCTTACATTATTTGTTAGCAACGGAGATGTAATTTTTGATTCAAATGGGACCCCATACACTGTTTCTGGTTCACAATCTGAATCGGGCGGATCACTCACAAGAATAGCATTTACATCATCGGTTCAGGGTGTATTTACAAATGGTAATTCCTATACCTCAAATATCGCATCGTGTGCTATTGAGGGTTGTACAGAGTCTACTGCTCAAAACTACATGTCTGATGCAAATACGGATGACGGATCTTGTGTTGTTTTTGGGTGTATGGACGAAAGCGCAAGTAATTTTAATTCAATAGCCAATAATGAAGATGATTCTTGTTTATACCCTGGTTGTACTGACCCTAATTATTTAGAATATGATGAAAACGCAAATACCGATGATGGCTCATGTTCTTGCGTAAGCTCTGTAGAAATTAGCGTAACTACAACTTATGAAGAACCATTTGAGGCTGTCGTATCTGTCGTTGGAGACCATAACCTCTATTCTTCTGGTATTACTGGTGATGATTTGATGGCTATCGCAAATTATAATTATGAGTGGGAGGAAGGTCAATATTGTTTTAATTACGGAGATCCAATGATGTGTGATGAGTTCGCAAACATTTTGAATTCCGAGATTTCTTTTGGTATTACTGGTGATGATTTGATGGCTATCGCAAATTATACTTATGAGTGGGAGGAAGGTCAATATTGTTTTAATTACGGAGATCCAATGATGTGTTATGAGTTCGCAAACATTTTGAATTCCGAGATTTCTTTTGGTGGTTCTAATTTTGAATGGTCTAATGATGAAGGTGTATTATCTACTTCAGAAGAATTTATTCTCAGCACTCCAGGAGAATATACTTTATCTCTCTCTCAAAATGGATGTGAGACACTAAATCAAAACTTTGTTGTAATAAGTGGTGAAGTAGTTTCAGGTTGTACAAATTCTACTGCAATAAATTATAATGAAGAAGCTAATTCAGATGATGGTTCTTGTATCATCGAGGGATGTACTGATTCCATTGCATTAAACTATAATCCTTCCGCAAACCAAAATGATAATTTATGTCAATATATACTTGGGTGTACAGATAGTACCGCATATAATTTTGACGCTGTGGCAACTCAAGATGACGGGTCTTGTGTATCGATTATTTTTGGATGTACTGATAGTACTGCTTTTAACTTTGATTCTCAAGCAAATACTGATGACGGAGCTTGTTTACCAAAAATATTTGGCTGCACTGACCAAAGTGCCTCTAACTTCAACTCTATTGCAAATACTGATGATGGCTTATGCATCCCTTATGTTCAACTTCCTGAAGGCTGGAGTATGTTTGGGTATACATGCTTAGAGTCACTAGATGTAGTGGATGCCTTTTCTGAGATATCTGCTAGTATAGAAATTGTAAAAGATGAATGGGGGCTAGCCTACCTTCCAGCTTGGGGCTTTAGCGCATTTGATAATTTAGAATTTGGTGAGGGATACCAAATTAAAATGATAGAGAATGTTACAGATTTTGAATTTTGTACTACAATCGCTGGAGGTGCATCTCAGAATGAATTGGATGCTGCTTATGCAGAAGGTGCAGCCTCGGTAATACCTGAAGATGGAATCAGTCAATCTGATGTAGAAGATGCTTATGCAGATGGTGTTGCATCAGTTGAAATTCCTGAATTTGAAAGATTTATTGGTGATTATTACCAAGGTGGTTATATATTGCAAATCAACGAAGATGGCACAGGTTTGGTAGTTGACATACAAGATTTAGGAGTATTTGCTTGGTATATTGCTATTGAAGAAGCTGAAAGTGCTACCTCCCAAGGCTACGACGATTGGTATCTTCCAAGTAAAGAAGAATTAGAGTTAATGTACAACACTATAGGTCAAAACGGACCGCAAGGTAATAGAGGGGTTTTTGAAAATGATTTTTATTGGTCTTCCTCGCAGTATTATGACAATAATTTCGGTGCGTGGGGCGTAGATTTCTCTGGTGGTGGTGCGGGAGGTGACGTTATTCACAATAGTTACAGGGTTCGTGTTATTCGCGCTTTTTAACAATTTTAAGTATAAATACTGAAAAAAGCCACTCTAAAAGGGTGGCTTCTTTTATGATATCTAAACTCAAAAAATAATTGATTTAACAATCTTCCACCCCTAATTACCCATCTATCCAAGCAAATTAAATTAATGTGTTAAATCAATTTTATTCAATTTATATCGTACTATTTTATGTGGTAGTTTGATGAGAATATTATTCTCTCTATTTAGAATGAAAAAGTCTAATTATAAATTATTTTGACAAGAATATTTATCAAAAATGAAGTGATTTAAGTCTTATTTTTGATTTTGTTAATCACTCTATAACCCCTATAAAACCTCAGAAAAAGGACTCGAAGAGGCTAAAATCTACTCAACTGTAACCGACTTTGCTAAATTACGAGGCTGGTCTACATGACAGCCTCTCATTACTGCAATATGATACGAAATCAATTGTAAAGGAATAGTGGTAAGGAGTGGGCTTAACCGTTCATCTACCTCTGGTATTTCAATCACGTGATCGGCAATTTTACTGACAACAGAGTCTCCGTCATTTACAATGGCAATGATTTTTCCGTTTCTTGCTTTAATTTCCTGAATGTTACTAACCACTTTTTCGTAATGCTCGGTTTTTATTGCAACCACAACGGTAGGCATGTCTGCATCTATTAAAGCAATCGGACCGTGTTTCATCTCCGCTGCTGGGTAGCCCTCTGCGTGGATATAAGAAATCTCTTTAAGCTTTAAAGCGCCTTCTAGTGCTACTGGAAAGTTTATACCCCTGCCTAAGAACAAACAGTTTGAGACATCTTTATAAACTGAGGCAATGTGCTTCGATTGCGCGTCTAGATTAAGTGTTTGCTGAACTTTTTTGGGAATTGCATTCAACTCTCTAATCAGCTTTCTATATAGTTTTTTAGAAATCGACCCCTTTTTTTCAGCCAGGCTCATCGCAATCAAAGTAAATAATGTTACTTGTGCAGTAAATGCTTTTGTTGAGGCCACACCAATTTCTGGCCCTGCATGCGTGTAAGCACCTATGTGGGCTTCTCTGGCGATGCTTGACCCAACAACATTACAAATACCAAAAATAGTTGCTCCTTTAGCTTTAGCTAACTGTATCGCAGAAAGAGTGTCTGCGGTTTCGCCAGACTGTGATACAGCAATTACAATGTCTCGCTCAGTGATAATGGGGTTTCTATATCTAAACTCTGATGCGTATTCAACCTCAACCGGAATACGAGCGAGGCCTTCAATTAAATACTCAGCAACCAAGCCGGCGTGCCAAGAGGTTCCGCAAGCAACAATAACGATGCGGTCTGCATTCAAGAATTTTTTTTCGTACTGATTGAGGGCGTTTATACTAATGTTGTTTTTATCGACAATCAAGCGACCTCTAAGGGTATCAAAAATAGATTTAGGCTGCTCATTTACCTCCTTCAACATAAAATGGTCGTAACCGGCTTTTTCTATAGACTCTATTTCTAAGGCCAGCTCTTGAATGTATGGGCGAATCAATTTGTTAGCAATCGTTCTTATTTCTAATCCTTTTTTCAATGAAATTAAAGCAACTTCTTCTTCTTCCAGGTAAACGGCTTGGTTGGTATATTCAATAAAGGGGGTTGCGTCGGAAGCAATGTAGTACTCACCGGTACCAATACCAATAACTAAGGGGCTCCCTTTTTTTGCAACAACTATTTGATCATTGTTGCCTTCTTCAATAACTGCTATGGCATAAGCGCCAACTACCTGATTTAAAGCAATGCGAACAGCTTCGGCCAAAGAAACTTCTGTGTGCAGCAACACATCTTCTATTAAATTCACCAGAACCTCAGTATCTGTTTCGCTTTCAAAAGTGTAACCACGCTTTAAAAGACCTTCTTTTATTGAGGCATAATTCTCAATAATACCGTTGTGAATAATTGCTATACGTCCTGAATTAGAATAGTGCGGATGAGAGTTGATATCGTTTGGGGAGCCGTGTGTTGCCCAGCGGGTGTGACCAATACCTAATGAAGATTGGGGATCTGCATCTAATACAAGGTTTTCCATTTCGGCAACTTTACCTTGCTTTTTAAAAACCTCTATTCGGGAATCATTTATTATAGCAATCCCCGAACTATCGTAGCCGCGGTACTCTAGCCTCTTTAAACCTTTAATTAAAACCGGGGGCGCTTGCTTATCACCAATATAACCAACTATTCCACACATTTAATATGTTCTTTAAAATTATCTCTATCGTTAATGAGAAACCAACAAGTTTAATCGAAGCCCCACACTGTCTACAGAATGATTATTAATGATAACTCGCTCTGGTTGTGAAACAGAAATCGGCACATATAGCGCCAACCTATTTGAATAACCCTCCTGAACAACCTTATGAATATAACGTGCTATATTAAATGTATACGTTTGGGCTGACTCATTTTTATTGCCATCAAAATAACTGCTTCCCAGAACGTTTTGGTCTTCCGTTAGAACCTCTAAATTTCCATCGCTGTTAACCGCGGCTAAGCCCAACTTTTCGGGACTTGAAAAAATACTATCTGCTTCGGTTGAAATATAAGGAATGGTTAATTCTGCACTATGAAAAACATAATTAGAATCTTTTAAACTCTTGAGGTCAGGTAGTTCAATATAGGTTCTTAAGCCAACGCTACCTTGAACATATGACTGAGAGACATATTCCATGTCTAGTGCTGTTTCTATTTCAGTCGCAGAATAATCGTGTGCCCACCGCGTCATTCTGTCTGTACTACTATTTATTTGGAAGTCGTAAGACAAAGAGTCTGACGTCTCGTTATGGTAATATATCGTTAGTTTACTGTTTTCAGCTAACAAATCAAGTTCTAATAGCAGGCCGCTTCCGGGGCCTTGGTCTGCCGAAACATACAAGCCGTTAAAAAGGCTCTGAAAAGCGTCGTTATCTGTGTAGTTTGCGGTGTCTGCATCTAATATGTGCTGAGCAAAGGTGTTTGAAAGCTTTACTTTTAGCTCAGAATTAACAATAGACTGAAGGGTCTGTTGGGGCTCATTAAGAAGTTGAGGGTCAAAATCAAAATCATCTGTAGAATAAATGTTAACCGAACTCTCAACATCTAAACCCTCTGTTGTTGTGGTTTCTATTGTCTCTAGCATTTCTCTTACGCTAATGCTCAAAGGGGAAAGGGTGTCGCCATAATAGCTCGCTATATCTAAATATAACACAATTGAGTCTGCTTGAGCAGAGCTCCCAAAGTCAACATCTGTCGAAGGAATGCGAAATTCTGTATATAAAGATGCTGTTGTGTTTCCAAAATAAGGATCCTGTATAGATCCAATAAAAGATGTGGGCCGGTTTAAGGTTGATAATGAGTCTTCCCTTACGGTAGAGATTTTAATTTCTTGATCATCAAAAGAAAAGACCTCTAGGTCGTCAGACACAACCAATTGAGATCCCAACTCATTCCACTCTTTTTTACATGCGGTAAAAAGAACAACTACAGCCAATATGGCTATAGATCTAAGTGTGTATTTCATATAAATTATTCCTCAAACAAGGTTTCGTAAAAAGGCTTGTACTGCTCCTTATATTCGCCATCTGCATACTCTAGGGTTGGCAACTTAGAATCCTCAATGAGCTTTAATAGGTCTTCATCAAGTTCTGTACTACCCTTAATAACAGCGTCTGAGTAATTTAATGCCGTTTCTGCTAGCTTTTTATAGTCTACTTTTTCAAATCCGGCAAGATCCTCTTCGCTGTAACCGTCAAACTTTAGCTTATCTGTTAGCCCATCACTTAGGGTTCCTTCGAAAGACTGGTTGTAAAGGGAAACAACAATTTTGGTTTTCTCAAAAATAGGGTCGTCGTGATAAAACTTTTTCAAATACATCGGCAAAAAGCTCGCCATCCAACCATTACAGTGAATAACGTCTGGAGACCAACCCAGTTTTTTAACAGACTCTATGACTCCTCGACAAAAGAAAAGTGCGCGCTCATCATTGTCTGAATAAAAAGCTCCTTTTTTGTCTTCTGTTGTAAACTTGCGTTTGAAATATTCTTCGTTATCTATAAAGTATACTTGCATTCTCGCTTGTGGTATTGACGCCACCTTAATGATTAGGGGTTGGTCAATATCGTTAACAATTAGGTTCATCCCTGAAAGTCGGATGACCTCATGTAGTTGGTGTCTTCTTTCATTAATACACCCAAAGCGAGGCATAAACAATCTAACATCTATTCCAGATTCATTCATTGCTTGTGGCAAAAACCGAGAGGTTTTAGACAAATCGTTCTCCGGTAAATACGGGGTTATTTCTTGTGAAACGTATAATATTCTTTTCTTAACCATGGCCCAACTTTCTTTTTAATCATAAAACAAACACACAAAAATACAAAATTTTATCCACTTTATTAAGTTTTTCAGTAGCTTTAGCTCCATTTTGCAATATTTTACGGTGCATGAAAATTATTTCAAGCGTATACGAATTAACTCTTTTTCTGGGTAAGCATTCAAAAAAGATGTCACTTGGATTTGTTCCAACGATGGGCGCACTTCATCAAGGCCACCTTAGCTTGTTAAAAAAATCACGCTCTCAAAACGAGCTTAGCCTATGTTCTATTTTTATAAATCCAACTCAATTTAACAACAAGGCTGACTTAAAAAACTATCCCAGCAGACTTAAAGAAGACATAAAGTTATTAGGTGCGGCTGGATGCGATGTGGTGTTTACACCACCAGTCTCTGAAATATACCCTGGTGGGTTGCCGTCCGAAGAATATGATTTTGGGCAACTCGATAAAGTGATGGAAGGTGTTCAGCGTCCGGGTCACTTTAATGGTGTGGCAATGGTGGTGGCTCGATTCTTCGAAATCATCCAGCCACAAAGAGCCTACTTTGGCGAAAAGGACTATCAACAACTCGCGATCATTCGGTCACTTGCTGCACAAAAGTTCAAAAATATTGAAATCGTTTCTTGCCCTACCTTGCGCGAAAAAAGTGGCTTAGCAATGAGCTCTCGAAATTTACTTCTTAACGAGCGTTATCAAATTGCTGCGCAAAGAATATACCAGCGCTTGTTGTCTGTTAAAAAGCGCGCAAAGAACGCTAACGTTGCAGAGCTTGAGTTGTGGGTCGCAAATGAATTTAAAAAAGATGGTGACCTGGTTCTTGAATATTTTGAAATAGTAGATGCAAAAAGCTTAAAAAAAAGCACGGGTTGGTCTGATTTTCCAGAGCACGTCGCTTGTCTTGCTGTTTTTGCCGGAACCACGCGTTTAATTGATAACATTTTATTAAAAATTAATTAAAATGTCTAATTTTGAACCATGCAAATAGAGGTTGTAAAATCAAAGATTCATCGCGTTAAGATTACCCAAGCCAATTTAAACTACATTGGGAGTATTACCATTGATGAAAAACTCATGGAAGCATCTAACATTGTTGAAGGAGAAAAGGTGCAGGTGGTTAATATAAATAATGGTGAGCGGTTGGAAACCTATGTTATTAAGGGGGTGCCTCGCTCTGGGGAAGTTTGTATGAATGGCCCGGCGGCTCGAAAAGTTCAATCAGGCGACTTGGTCATTATCATCACTTATGCTAGTATGAGTATTAAGGAAGCTAAAGCTTTTAAGCCAACCTTAATTTTTCCAAACGAAGAAACCAACACTCTAGACTAATATGAAGGATAAACTTCTTTCTGTCTTTAAATATCTTTTCTTTTTAATCTTAGGGGGCGGCATTTTATACCTTGTCTTAAAAGGTAAAGATCTTAATAAAATGCTTGAAGATTTAAAAAGTGCAGAATACAAGTATCTCGTTGCCTCAATGGTCTTTGGTTACGCAGCATATCTTTTTCGTGCACTAAGATGGGTGTTGTTACTTAAAACGATGAGCTATAAAACGAGTGTTGGCCATGCAACTCACGCTATTGCCGTGGGTTATGTTGCAAATGTCATTTTTCCAAGAGCTGGCGAAATTGTTCGATGCACAAGTCTTTATAAGGTTACTGGTATTCCGGTAAACAAACTTTTTGGAACAGTGCTCTTGGAGCGTACTATTGATTTAGTGATGTTGGTTGCTTGTATTGCCATGGGGTTTGCGTTAAAATATAATGAGCTAAGTTCTTTCCTCGGGTCGGTTAGCGGAGGGGCTGGTTCTGGACATATTAGCAATACAAAGCTGCTTTTGATTGTTTCCTTATTTATCATTTTAGGCGGGCTGTATTTTTTTCGTGAACAACTAAAACAGAGCAAGCTTTACCGAAAAGTCGTATCGCTTGGTATGGGTGTTAAAGAGGGGTTTCAGACCGCATACTTTATGAGACAAAAAGAATTATTTGTTTTACACACCCTTCTTATTTGGTTAATGTACCTATTAATGACATACATCTGCTTCTTTAGCATTCCCGAAACCTCTAATCTGCGTTTTTTAGATGGGCTTTACATTATGGTTATAGGTGGCCTCGGAATGATTGTTCCCGTCCAGGGTGGCTTGGGCCCATATCATGCAGCCGTAACCTTAGGAATTGTAAGCCTGGGGTTGTCAGAAACGACCGGTATAACACTTGCGGTGTTAATACACACCGCGCAATCAATAATGATTCTCATCACAGGAATTATTGCCGCAATTGTTTTATCTTTCGCTAAAAGAAAAGCTGTGCTCAATGAACCAAATAAGTCGTCTTCAGTCTAAAATTTTATCTTTTGAGGCATTAAAAATTCTGCTGAAAAAATGGCGTGATGAAAACGAAAAAATCATCTTCACAAATGGTTGTTTTGACCTACTTCATTTAGGTCATGTTGATTATTTAGCAAAAGCGCGTGATTTGGGAGGCCGCTTAGTTGTTGGCTTAAATTCTGATGCCTCAATTAAACGCATAAAAGGGCCGTCAAGACCTATAAATAATGAGCAAAGCAGGGCTGCTCTGTTGGCTGGAATGACCTACGTAGACGCGGTTGTGCTGTTTGATGAAGAAACCCCCGTAAACCTAATTTCTGAAGTCATGCCCGCCGTTCTGGTAAAGGGAGGGGACTATAAAATTAAAGAAATTGTGGGTCATGAAATGGTTTTAAATAACGGAGGCGAGGTATGCACTATAGACTTTGTAGAAGGCTATTCCAGTTCTGAATTAATAAAAAAATTTAAGGCTAGCTAGATGGCGAAAACAAAAGTAAAAACAGCTTATTTTTGCCAAAATTGTGGCGCGCAATACCCAAAATGGCAAGGTCAATGTTCCGCGTGCAAGGAATGGAATACAATTGTAGAAGAGGTTGTTCAGAAAGAAGTTGGCAAGCCTTGGGCAAACAAAAGGACTGATTCAAAATCAAAGGCCTTAAAAGTTGCAGACATTTCATTAACAACTGAATCTAGAATAAAAACAGATAACACAGAGTTAGACCGCGTTTTAGGTGGTGGAATCGTTCCTGGGGCAGTCGTTTTACTTGGTGGGGAGCCTGGTATTGGTAAGTCGACGTTAATGCTTCAATTGGCCTTAGGGCTAAAGAATTTCAAAACGCTTTATGTTTCTGGAGAAGAAAGCGCCAAGCAAATTAAAATGAGGGCAGAGCGGCTTGGTGAGGGTTCTTCAGATTGCCTCATATTAACCGAAACCTCTACTCAAAACATTTTTACACACATCGATGCTGTAAAACCAAACCTACTTGTTATTGATTCCATCCAGACCCTACATTCTCAAGCCATAGATGCTTCGCCGGGTTCTGTTTCTCAAATTAGAGAATCCGCCTCAGAGCTTTTGCGTTTTGCAAAAGAAACCGCCACCCCTGTTATTTTAATTGGCCATATTACAAAAGATGGGGGTATTGCAGGGCCAAAAATTTTAGAGCACATGGTCGATGTTGTACTCCAATTCGAGGGCGACCGAAATCATATTTATAGAATTCTTAGGGCCCAAAAAAACCGCTTTGGTTCTACCTCAGAGCTGGGTATTTACGAAATGGTTAGCCATGGGCTAAGAGAGGTTCACAACCCTTCTAAAATCCTTATTTCACAAAAAGATGAAGCACTTAGCGGAACGGCAATCTCTGCAACCATTGAGGGGGTGCGGCCAATGCTCATTGAGGTTCAGGCGCTCGTAAGCACTGCTGTTTATGGAACACCACAGCGGAGCGCTACTGGTTTTGACCTTCGTCGGTTAAGCATGTTGCTTGCCGTTCTAGAGAAGCGCTGTGGATTTAGGTTGGGGGCTAAAGATGTATTCTTAAATATTACTGGGGGTATAAAAGTAGACGATCCTTCTATTGATTTGTGTGTGGTTGCAGCGATCTTGTCGTCTAATGAAGATGTTGCTATTTCTGATAAAATCTGTTTTGCTGGAGAAGTGGGCTTGTCGGGGGAAATTCGACCCGCCACCAGAATTGAACAGCGCATACTCGAAGCAGAAAAATTGGGCTTCGAGCAAATCTTTATCTCAAAATACAATAAAATTGAGGTGGGAAAATTCGCAATAAACATTTTGAGCTTTGGTAAGATAGAAGAAATCTACCAAACCCTGTTTAACTAACCAAACCCTATATGTTGTTCGTCTTTAATGTGGTTTTTTGCAACAAAAATGTAAATTTTCATATGCAAGCGAATCTGCCTTAACAGAGTCTGCGGAATACCCCAAGCTGCTAATAAGACTCCTTAAGTGCGCGACGGATGTTTTATCTTTTCTGTAATTTACCGTTAAGACGCCCGTTTTAACATCCATTTCTGCATACTTAACACCTTTTTCGAAAGCTAGGTTTTTTTGGATAATTAAATCTTCACACATGCCGCAAACAGCGCTTGTTTGAATTTCTACTGTAGCTGTTTTTTTACCGTTTGTTTGGGCGCTTGCATAGTTTGATAAAAATGCCAACAAAATCCATATTAAATTTTTCATATCACTGTTTTAATTGTTCATATTAAGTCGAATACCTGTAAACCATTTTGTTCCCATAACTGGTCCCCATATCATTCCGGCATCAAAATTATCGCTAAATGGGTTTTCGACGCCTCGTATAGGATTTGGCTGCATATAATTTAGAGCGTTCTCAACGCCTATATACCAATCAAACTTTTTAAAGCGGCGGGTTATTTGCCCGCTAAGAAGGTTGAAGTTGTCTGACCAAAATTCCTCTATGTCTCCCTGACCAGGAACACGACTTGGTCCCACATTCTGTAGGGTAATGTTAATGTCCCACTTTTTTTGCCAAGTGGTGTAATACACTTGTACTAAAGAACGGTACTTTGGAATAAAGGGTGCTTGTTTTGTTACATAATCAAGGCCTGAATCGGTTTCAATATTATATGTGGTTTGTGTTTTGTTCCACTTATGTGCATATTTTAACTCCCATCCATCAGCGGGTTCAAAAGTAAAATCTAGCTGCAAGCTTTTAGAATTAGAAGGGCCTTCTAAATTGTAAATGGCTAGTTTTTGAGTTTGCTCTATATCTGCTACCACTTGATTTTGAAAGTCTGTCTGATAAATGTCTATGTTAAATGATGTCGCTTTTCCTGCTATATAAAAATTGTGATTAATGTTTGCGCCATAATTGATTGCTTCTTCTGGTTTAAGCGAATTGTAATCTTCGAGTACTAAGTTTCTTGAGCTAAACAAATAAGACATGTTTTCTGAAATCGGATTGGCTTGTCTGTAAGCTTTTCCTGCAGAAAGCCTAAACGCTGTGTTGTCTGTAGGTTTGTAGCGCATATTTAATCGAGGGGTGTGCCAAAGACCAAAATCTTTAGAGTAGTCTGCCCTGTAGCCAATGATGCTGGACAGGCGTGGGCTGTGGCTCACAATAAGCTCTGTGTACGCGCCTAGAGTTTGATCTGTTCGAACATATAAGCCCTCATATACATAGGGCGTGGAAGGCCTTAGCAATAAAAGTGTTTCATCATAGCGGTCGCCATAATACGACAAGCCTATTTTATATAGCTTTGTGGTATCTATAATGGTAGACTGGTAACTTGCTTTTACATATAGACTGTATTGCGCTCCTGAATACATTGAGCCCCCAAAGGATGATTCTTGTTTGTGGTAACGTATTTGAGAGGTGATGCCTACACTGGTGAAGGGTTTGTTAAAAATGTGTCCAATTTTTGAATTAAATTCGGCCTGCTCCGTTTTTATTTCCACCTCATATGGGCTGTCAAATTCAAACGACTCGGTGTTTAAGTCATCTCCTGATATTTGGCCTGAAAGTTTGTCCTCCGATAAATATCGAAAACTAAATTCTATATGCCTGTCAGGGCGAGCTATATAGCGCCACCTATTTAATAGGGCTATTCTGTTTATTGCTATTTCGTCCACAAAAGAATCGCCATTTCTATCTATACTTCTACCTAAATAAGAATAGTGTCCCAAAAGAGCTGTTTTCCAGTCTTTCCCAACAAAAGAAGCGGTAATAAAATTGTTTTCAATCATTCCTACACTACTCAAATAAGAATTCCAAAAAAAACCATCTATCGTCTCGGGTTTATAAAGCTCTGTGTTTATTTGACCCGTAAGCGCTTGAAATCCACTCGTTACTGAGCCCGTTGCTTTCGCAATCTGTATGGATTCAATCCAGGAGCCTGGAATATAATTTAAACCGTAAGTGGCTGCAAGCCCTCTTAAAAAGGGTTTGTTTTCAACTAAAACATCGCTGTATACACCATCCAGTCCGAGCATTTGTATTTTTTTAGCACCTGTTATGGCGTCTGAAGAGATAATGTCAACTGATGCGTTTGTTTCAAAACACTCCGAAAGATTACAGCAAGCCGCCTTTTGAAGTTCCTGACCAGATATCCATTCAACATTACTTACTTTTAAAATTGATTTTGCATTTGTTTTTTTGCGCTCTATGAGTTTAACCTCATTCAAAGTGCTGGGACTTAATACAAATTCTATTGCTTTCGCCTTTTTTACTTCAATCGTGTCGCTTTCATAACCAACAAAACTGGCTGATATGCTTTGAGGAAAAGGGTGGTCTGTGTAAATTAAAAAGAAGCCTTTTTGATCCGTAACTGATCCATTTTGATTTGTTACAGAATAAACGTGAGCGCCCGGTAAAGGCTTTAAGTTTCCTTTTGTGTCGCGCTCAAAAACATAACCACTAATCTCTTGGTTAGGCGTGGTCTGTGCAAACAATATATTTATGCCCGCGAACAACAGGGCAAATAATGCAAGATGTTTTCTCATAATAACTTGTAATTAACTGATTTTGTTTTTAACGGTTTCGTAAAAACAGAATCAAATAACAAGTACGGAATATAGATGAAGTATTTCTCTCCCTGATTTTGGTGGAGGGATGGTGTGGGCGGCTATTCTGTTTTGCAACAGTAGTATATGTGGGTTTGGAAGAGAGGTTTCGGAATCAAAAGCTATGCTGGAGTTAAACTCTTCTGTGTCGCCAGGTTGGGCCTCAAAATTGAACTGTATATACTTACTAAAAGAAAGGTCGCACGATCCGTCACCCATCTCTGAACGCAAACATGCTGCCGCTTGAGGAGCGCCAGAACAACAACAAGAGTTTTGGTCCACAACTGCACACACCGGCTCAGCATCAGCATGTAAACAAGCCTCCCAATGGTAAGTATAACCAGTGCTAAGTGTTAAAACAAGCAGGGCTAATAAGAGGGCTTGGGTTCGAATTATATAGCGTTTCGTTTTACACATTTAATACAAATATACAAATGTCTAACTATAAATCAACTTTGTGGTTTGTTTTACAGCTCGTATTAGCCTCCACATTTTTCGTTTAGTTCTTTATCTCTAATACAAAAAGGTGTTATATGGATATCTTTTTGTGTGGATTTCTTTAATGCGCTCATATAAATTCCCTTTAAAGGTGTCCCAATTGTCTTTTTGAGCTGCAGAAATAAAAATACAATTATTGTTCATTTTCGAAATCCAGGTTTTCTTCCAATCTTCTAGAGAGTTGTTTTTCCATGTTCTTGGGGTTAGGTCGTCTGCTTCTTTTAAATCGTAAGTAAACAAATCCGTTTTATTAAAAACCATTAATGTTGGTTTGTCTATCGCGTGAATTTCATCTAAAATGCTGTTTACAGACTTTATCTGCTCCTCAAAGTTTTCATGAGAAACATCTACTACGTGTATTAAAAAGTCGGCTTCTCGAACTTCATCGAGCGTAGACTTAAAAGACTCTACTAATTCTGTAGGTAGTTTGCGAATAAACCCTACTGTATCTGAAAGTAAAAATGGCAAATTTTCAATAACTACTTTTCTTACGGTGGTGTCTAGAGTTGCAAAGAGTTTGTTTTCCGCAAACACTTGAGATTTACTCAGGGCATTCATAATTGTAGATTTACCAACATTGGTGTACCCCACTAAAGAAACGCGGATCATCTGGCCTCTATTTTTTCGCTGCGTGGCCATCTGTTTGTCGATCGTTACTAGTTTCTTTTTCAAAAGAGAAATTCGTTCGCGGATAATTCGCCTGTCTGTCTCTATTTCAGTTTCCCCCGGTCCCTTCATTCCAATTCCTCCTTTTTGTTTTTGAAGGTGTGTCCACATTCTTGTTAGACGGGGTAATAAGTATTCGTATTGTGCGAGTTCCACTTGTGTACAAGCGTGTGCTGTTTGAGCTCTACCGGCAAAAATATCTAGTATGAGGTTGGTTCTGTCTAGTATTTTGCGCTCACCAAAAACCGATTCTATATTTCGCAATTGAGAGGGGCTTAATTCGTCATCAAAAATAACGAGATCAATGTCGTTAGCATCTACATAAGCGGCAATTTCATTAATTTTTCCTGAGCCTATAAAGGTTTTTGGATTCGGATTAGACACCTTTTGGGTAAACCTTTTTACCGGATTAGCACCTGCTGTTTCAACTAAAAATGCAAGTTCGTCTAAATACTCTTTAGACTTTTTTTCATTTTGCTGCTGCGTAATAACACCCACCAACACCGCCTTTTCTCCTGTGGGCTTAATAATTACTTTTTGAGACATAAATAGAGTTTTATAACCACGCAGACCATGGTATTCTGCTTAATATCAAAAGAAGAGCAATACCGAAGTAGACGCTCTTCACTTTGTGCTTTAACTGGTCGGAAAGGTCTTTTTTGGATTTTGAATAAGCCATTGTAATAAGCGTAATGGCTAAAATCATCATTAGGGGATGTTCTAGTGTGTACAAGCGTAAACTTGAGTCTTTCATGGCTAAACCAAAATCATTTAACCCACTTCTGCTCATGGGGCTCACAAAATAAAGAACGCAGCCAATTAAAAGCTGTAAGTGTGCAAGTATTAAAACAATCAATCCGTTTTTTCGATGACCCTCTGTGTGGGGGTGCTTGCCTCGATAAGCAATCACTGATCTTAAAAAGGTAAATAATAATACCGTTAGCAATAAATAGGGTAAAAAACTATGAAGATGTTTTAGTCCGATATACATTGTTTGAGTTTTTGTTTATACAAACTTACTAATTTTATGGTGCAATGCATATACAAAAGAGGGGGTACATTCCCGGAAATATGTTAATTTCACGCTTGTAAAACTTAATTTTATGAAAAATATAATCCTCTTGTTTGGTTTTTTGGCTCATTCTGTGGTCACCTGCGCTCAAGAAAACTTTCCCGTAAATGGGGTTGTTTCAAAATACAATAGTGTACATGCTTTAATAAATGCTGAGATCCATGTTGATGCTGAAACAATATTAAAAAGAGCTGTGTTGCTCATAAAAAACGATAAAATTATTGGGGTGGGTAATACTATTGATATTCCTGAGAATGCAATCATTCATAACCTTGAGGGGGCGCACATTTATCCTTCTTTTATTGACTCTTATACCAATTATGGTCTCCCTGAGGTCAAAAAGTCTGAATGGAAGCCTAATCCTCAAATGAAAAGCAAAACAACCGGGCCTTTCTCTTGGAATCAGTCGGTTAAGCCCGAATTTGACGCTGCTGCAGTTTTTTCTCCAAACCAAGCTTCTGCCAAGTCTTTCCGTGAAGCGGGTTTTGGTACTGTGTTAACTTTTCAAAATGATGGAATCGTTCGTGGTAGTTCTGCAGTTGTTAGTCTTGGGGAGGCTTCCGCACAAGAAGTGTTGCTCAAGCCAAGGGTCATGGCTCATTACGCTTTTTCTAAGGGCAGCTCAAGGCAAAGTTACCCAAATTCTTTTATGGGGGCAGTTGCTCTATTGCGGCAGTCTATTTATGATGCAATATGGGCACATCATAATGGCGATCAAAGAAACTTAGCTTTAATTGCTTTACATGATAATTTAAAGCTAAAGCCGGTAATTGAGGTTGACAACCACAATGCTATTCGTAATGCATTAAATCTTAGTGAAGAATTTAAAATGAACTTTATAATTAAGGGGGCTGGCGATGAGTACTTGAGCTTAGATGACTTAAATGATGCTCAATTTATTCTTCCTGTAAACTTTCCTGATGCCTATGATGTTAATGACCCATATGAAAGTTTGGACTTAAGCTTGGAAAAAATGAAACATTGGGAGCTGGCCCCTGCTAATGCAGCTATATTAGCTTCTAAGGGCGTTGCTTTTGCTTTTACGGCTTTTGGCTTAAAAAACACGGAAGATTTGCTGGAAAATGTAAGGCGTTGTGTAAAATATGGTTTAAGTGAGGAGGTTGCACTAAAAGCTCTTACAAGTGTTCCGGCAAAAATGCTTGGAATTTCTGACACACATGGGGCTCTCAAAAAAGGCATGAAAGCAAACTTCATTGTGTGTGAAAACAATCTTTTTAATTCTAATAGTAAAATTCTAGAAAACTGGATTCTGGGTAAATCTTATATAATAAACCCTAAGCAAAATCACGATTATAGGGGTAATTATATCCTTAAAATAAATGGTGAAATTTTTCCTTTAGAAATCGTTGGTGAGCCTGAAAATTTGCAGGCCAAACTCATTTCTAAAGATACAACAAAGGTCTCTTTTATAATAGAAGACGAGCTAATTACGCTTTCATACAAAGACAATGGTGGTGGTGTGGTTCGGCTAAGTGGTCACGGCAAAGACCCTATTGAAGGGCAGGGCCAGCTCTCTAATGGTAGCTGGGTGTCCTTTTTAATAAAAAGAAAGGCGGGGTTTGAGGGGGCTGCAAAAAATGATGCGGAAAACAATTCACTTATAAACGTAGACCACGTCCAAATGCTAAATAATATGGGAGATCGCTGGTATCCTAACATGGCTTACGGTTGGGTAGAAAAGCCCGAGCAAAAAGCTGTGATTTTTAAAAACGTCACTTTGTGGACAAATGAAAAAGAAGGGGTTCTCAAAAATTCATCCTTAGCCATTTTAGATGGCGAAATTCTTGCCGTGGGAAATGAGGCTGTTCAAGAGGTTAAAAACAGGTTTGCTTTTGAAGTTGTCGATGGAAAGGGAAAGCACTTAAGCTCTGGAATAATAGACGAGCATTCTCATATTGCCTTAAGAAGCATAAATGAGGGCTCCCAGGCCAGCTCTGCAGAAGTAAGAATGTCAGACGCAATTAGGCCTAACGATATTAACATATACCGCCAACTCGCCGGTGGGGTAACAATCGCACAATTACTTCACGGTTCTGCCAATCCAATTGGTGGTCAGTCGGCTTTAATAAAAATGAGGTGGGGTTCTAGCGCTAAAGATTTGCTTTATGATGGCGCAAAACCTTTTGTGAAATTTGCTCTGGGAGAAAATGTCAAACAAAGCAATTGGGGTGATTATTCTCGCGTTCGCTTTCCTCAAACTCGAATGGGTGTAGAGCAAGTTTATTATGATGCATTTATTCGGGCTAAAGAATATGATAAAGAATGGCGGTCGTGGCGAAAACTTTCTGCAAACCAGAAAAAAGAGGGTAAAATGCCTCGAAGAGATTTAGACTTAGATTGTTTATTAGAAATATTAAAGGATGAAAGGGAGATTACTTGTCATTCCTATCGACAATCCGAGATAAATATGCTCATGCAGGTTTCAGACTCTATGGGTTTTACCCTAAACACTTTTACGCACATTTTAGAGGGGTATAAGGTCGCTGAAAAGATGAAAGCACACGGTGTTGGTGCTTCAACGTTTTCAGACTGGTGGGCATATAAGTATGAAGTAAATGATGCGATCCCTCACAACGGCGCCCTGTTAAACGAGATGGGAATTGTTACTGCTTTTAACTCGGATGACGCAGAAATGGCAAGGCGTTTAAACCAAGAAGCGGCTAAGGCCGTGAAATATGGGGGTGCCTCAGAAGAGGATGCTTGGAAATTTATTACGCTTAACCCCGCTAAGTTGCTACATATTGATGACAAAACCGGAAGCTTAAAAAAGGGGAAAGATGCTGACTTAGTGCTCTGGTCTGGACACCCCCTGTCTGTGTATACCATTGCTGAACAAACATACATTGATGGTCGGCTATATTACTCTTTAAACTTGGATCGGGAAAATAGATTGCGCAACACAAAAGAAAGAAACCGATTAACACAAAAGATGCTCTCAGAAAAAAATAAAACAAAGGAATATCAAAAAATTAAGAAAGGACGCTCTTATCTTTTCCATTGTGACGATGAGTCTTATTCGTTTTAAATTTTAAACTGAATTAAACATGAAAAACCTGTCATTAACTATTATTTTTTTAGGCTTCTTTGCTATAAGCCTTGCTCAAACACCTGCTCCAAATCAAAACAAAAAAATTCTATTGTATGGTGGCATTGCCCATGTTGGAAATGGTGAAGTTATAGAGAACTCATTAATTATTTTAGAAGATGGGAAAATTTTAACCATTGAAGACGCAAGCAATATAAGAATAGACATTTCAGATGCGGAATATTATGATGTTATTGGTAAACATATCTACCCAGGGCTTATTCTTCCAAACACAACTCTTGGTTTAGCTGATATTGATGCCGTTCGAGCAACACGAGATTTTGATGAGGTGGGTGATTTTAACCCTCACGTTCGAAGTATCATTGCCTATAATACTGATTCTCCTGTTGTTCCAACGGTTCGAACAAACGGTATTTTGATTGGGCAGATTACACCTCGTGGTGGTGTCGTTTCCGGAACCTCTAGTCTCGTAGAGTTTGACGCCTGGAATTATGAAGACGCCCTATATAAACAAGACGATGCCGTTCATATGAACTGGCCTAAGTCTTCCTTTTCATATTGGGGTCTCGATCATCAAGAAAAGGTTGATGATGAATTTGAAAAAAAACTATCAGAGGTTGAAGAATTCTTTAATAAAGCTAGAAGCTATGCAAAATCGTCTAGTAAAAAAACAGACCTAAGATTAGAGGCTATGAGGGGGGTTTTCAATGGGTCAAAAGGGCTTTTCGTTCATGTTAGAACGGTAAAAGAAATAAAAAGCGCCGTTTTGTTTGCTAAAAATCTAAACCTAGACAACTTGGTTTTAGTGGGGGCAAATGATGCATGGCGTGTGGCTGACTTTCTTGCGGAAAACGAAATTCCTGTTGTTTTAAATCGAGTACACAGACTTCCTATGAGAAAAAGTGAAGATGTTGATATTGCATATAAAAGCGCAAAGATTTTACTTGACGCTGGTGTTTTATTCTGTTTAGATTACGAGGGAGATATGGAGAGGATGGGCGCCAGAAATCTTCCGTTTACCGCTGGTACCACCGTTGCTTACGGATTAACCAGGGAGGAGGCTCTTATGAGTATTACGCTTAGCGCTGCTAAGATTCTAAAAATAGACGGCTCTCTTGGAAGCCTTGAACCAGGAAAAGACGCAACTTTATTTGTTTCTGAAGGGGACGCCTTAGATATGATGACCAATGATGTTAGTTTAGCCTTCATTCGTGGAAAAAAATTAGAGCTTGGAAACCACCAAATAGACCTGTATGAAAAATACAAAAAGCGCCATAAAAAGCTTTCTAATAAATAGTTGCGCTTCTTACTTGTTTATAAATAATTGTCTATGAAGTACCGTGTTTTGAACACTAAAGAGTTAGAGCCCTTAAAGGATGATTTCATCAAATTTCTTTCCGCAAACACAATTACTGGAGAGGATTGGGCTAAAATAAAATCGACCAAACCAAGCCAAGCACACAAACTTATTGAGCTTTTTAGTGATATTGTTTGGGAAAAATCTATAGAAAAAATAAAATACCTAGAACACAGGGACGATAAATATTTAAAGGTCTTTTATTGTGGTAAAAATAAAATGGAAATGGTTGGTTTTAAAGTAACCGAAAAAAGCGCGCCCTCTCTTCTTGACGATAAAACTTTTAAATTACTTGGGTCTGGAAAGCTCAAGTTTTCTAAGCTTAAGGCTGTGTTTTCTTCATGTGAAAAAAAATATACTGTTTCCCGAAATAAAGACCTCTTTTCTATGATTGAATCTGGTTGCGTTCCCTGTGAAAAAGCCTATTACTACGGAATTAAGTCTTTGTTGAAATAACTTTTTAGTTGCAAGCCTGGGTGATTTTGTGTTTATAAAAAAACCCTCTTTCGAAGGTTTTTTCTTTAATCGCTTTTCTAGTAAAATTTAGACCTATTGTCTTCTATGTCGGCCATCTCTTTTAATGCATTAAATACCTCGAGGTTTGCTCTTGGGTGAAGCTGGCTTTCGAGTTGCCTTTTTAAAGACGTAAAGTCTTTTGGGGCTGCTGATTTTTTTATTCCCTCTGTTGAAACAACATATACTCCGCTATTGCCAACCACTGGTTTTGACATCTGGCCCTCCTCTATTCCGTAGAAAGCACCAACAACTTTTGGCTCAAATCCGTCTGGTATTGAGTTAGAAGAAAAAGATAGAAGTGCTGCTGATTCTGGAGCTGTGTTCATTGTTTTTGCCAGTTCGTCTATATCACTTGAATTAGATAAGGCTTTATTAAATTCTTCTTTCAATACGTCCGCGCTCTTTTCTCTCTTTACTGCAACTTCTACCTGAAAACGAACATCATCAAGATTTTGTATTCCCTCTTCTGTAATGTTGGTTAGCATTGCAACAATAATCCGACTATTTTGATCATCTAGCTTTACGGTGTTTATCGCTGTGTTCTCATTGTAGGCCCAAAACACAAAGTTTCGGGCTTCTCCGATTCCTGAAACGTTTCGGTCTGCCTCCTGTATTGATGCTGTTGTAAGGGCAATGTTTTTCTCTTCCGCCATTGCTTCAAAGCTACTTAAGTCGGTGGATGAAGCCATTTCGCTTGCCTGTGCATAAATTTCGTTTGCTGTCTGCTCGCTCGCGTCCATCGCCACTTCAATTATGGCTACCTGAATGGAGTCGTTAATGCGCGCATTTAATCTTGCCAATTTATAACTGTTATCTTCTTCGTAAGGGCCATATATAAATCCTATCTCTTCGTTTCTTATTACCGTTTCTATGGCTGGCGAAAGCTGACCTTCTGCATAAAACGTTGGGTCAAATGAACCGTCTGAATAGGTGTCAACATATGATGCAGCATCGAGAGTATTTCTAAAGCCCTTTACTATTTCTTTCTTTTTGCTTGTTTTATTATAAACCTCTTTGTCTTCAATAAGCGCTTCCAGTTGTTCTTTAATTACTTCTTTATCTGATTCGGTAGGAAGGATTTCAAAAACGGCCAATGTGAGCTCACGTGATTCATTTTGAGGATAAGCGTCTTTATTATCTCTATAATATGACTCTATTTCTGATTCTGTTACCTCAATCTTTGTGTCAAAAGGCTTAAATACATATCGCCCATTGGCTTGAGCGCCTTGCTCGTCGTAGTAGGTCTGTGCGTCTGTATTTGAGGCTACCAATCCTAGGCGAACTAAGTTTGAGTATTTTTGACTTAATCGCTCTTTAAGAATAATGTTTTCAAAATACATCCACCTAAGGGGGTCTGTGTCGTGAATTTGTTGAATAACTGAGGCCAATTGCTCTGGGGAAACATCTTGTGCGTTTGCTCCAAAAAATTGTCTTGCCGTTGATGACATCTGTGCTGACTTATATCCAAAAGTTAATCCTGCTAATTCTTCGGCACTAACCATTAAACCTATATCGTTATATTGCTCACCCATAACAATTTCACTTACCTTGTCTGACCACAAGTTATCTCGTAAACCGTTTCGATCTTGTTGGCCATTAAAAATTCGATCTATATTTTGGGCTTCTGTTTCAAATTCTCGATAGTCTACAACCTCGTCGTTTATTTCTCCCAATACTCCTTGGGCACCGTTTAACAGAGAGGATCCGGAGTTCATTAAGTCTCCTAAAAGAAAGGCTAAAAGAGCAAAACCAATTGCTGCAATAACGAGGCCTGAGCGTTTTCTGAGTTTATCAAGTGATATCATTGTTGTTTTCTTTTTCGTTTGTCAAGTCTGCGAATATACAAAAGTTCTTCAAAAATAGGGGTGTTAGGGCTGCCAGAATAGTTTTACCTTCTCTATGCGAGTCTGATTTACCTCTAGTATTTCGAAAACAAACAAACCAACTTTTATTTGTTCATTTAATTGGGGTATACTCTCGCAGTGGTTAACTATAAGGCCGCTAAGGGTTTCATAATAATCTGATTCCGGAAGATTTAAATTGTATTTTTCATTTAGGTAATCTATTTCGTGACGGCCAGAAAAAATAAATTTATTCTCGGAAACCTTTTTTTCTTCATGATCTACCGGGTCGTGTTCGTCTTTAATATCTCCAAAAATTTCTTCTATGATGTCTTCAATTGTAAGTAGGCCAGAGGTTCCCCCAAATTCATCAATAACTAAAGCGATGCTTTTTCTTTCTTTAATAAATAAATTAAGAATCTCGCCCGCTTTCATGGTTTCTGGAACAAGGGCTATTGGAAGTAAAATAGACTTGATGTGTTTTGGTTTTTTAAAAAGCTCATAAGAGTGTGTGTAACCAATAATTTGATCTATATTTTCTCTGAAAATTAAAATTTTAGAAAAACCTGTTTCTACAAACTTATTAGTCAGCTTATTTATATCCTCGCCTATTTCCATTGCTACAATTTCATTTCTTGGAACCATGCACTCCCTTGCTTTAACACTTGAAAAGTCAAGTGCGTTTTGAAATATTTGTATTTCGGGTTCAAGTTGGTTTTTGTCTTTCACTGTGGTTGCGTGCTCTTTTATGTATTGTTTTAAATCAACCCTACCAAAAACTCTTTTTTGGTCAAGCTGTTTAACTCGCATTATTTTTTTTAATAAAAATTTAGAAATGGACACAATTAATGAAACAAAAAAATACAACCCAAAATAACTTAAAGCTGCTGGAACAGCAAATAATCGGACAAGCCGATTCGCGTTTATACTAAATAATACTTTTGGAATAAACTCCGCTGTTACCAAAACTATTAGTGTAGATATAACTGTCTGAGCCAACAACACTAAACTATCGTTATTTGTTAAATTTTGTTGAATATGTGGTTCTAATATGTTTGCCATCTCTACCCCATAAACAACCAAAGCAATGTTATTTCCAACAAGCATTGTAGCAATAAATCGAGATGGTTTTTCTAAAAAGTATGATAAAACACGAGAATTCATCTCTCCTCGTTTTTTCATAAGCTCTATATGAAGCTTATTAGAGGCAATAAAAGCGATTTCCATACCAGAAAAAAAGGCAGAAAATAAAAGAGATAAAATGATAGTCAGAAGACTACTGTCGGGGTCCATTAAGGTTTTTTTATTTAGTATTATAAAGACGCTTGTATAGAGTAAAAGCTCAACATTAAATTACTCTGGTTGGTCTAAATTAATAATTCCTCGGGTATTTTTAAGGGTATATTTGCTAAAAGACGTATTTGACTCAAAACCATATCCAATAATTGATTGCCCTTGCTTGGTTATTTTAACCAGCTCCTCGGTGAAAATTTCATTGCGGTTTTCGTTCCAAACTAAAAACTCTGTTTCTAGTTTTTCTCCTTTTAAATTCTCTATAAGAACTGCCCCCTTTGCCTCTATTGTCTTGTCTTCTAAATGTTGAATTGCGTAGTCTGACCTCATAAACGCTTCTTGTTCGCCTTCTGCATTAAAAGAAAAAATCTCTAAGCCCAGAGGAAACTCTATATACTCTTTTTCCTCTTTAAACTTAAGCACTTTCGGACTTGTAAGTTTATGTGAAAGTATGCCGTTTTTTGTGTAAACCCACTCTACACCCTCAGAAGAAACTAGGGGTTCGCGAGTATCATTTACGAGCGCGTCTATTTTTTGTGTGTTGCTTTGGCACGAAAGAATGAGATTTACGATAAAAAACACTATAGCACATCTTGTTACACTCTGATTTATGTGGCTGGGTGTTTTTTGAAAACGAATAAGTGTGGTAATCATAAATTATTATGGTACCCTAATTTTTACTGTTTCGCTATACCAACAATCAATTTTATATGTTGGTTCATCTATCAAGCCTTCAGTGAAAATGTCTGTTTTGCTTGGCATCTGTTCTTTATATTTTTCAATTCGTTCGTTTGCCTTTGTAAGTAGTTGTCGGTCTAATCTCTTTGCGTATTCGTATTTATCTATTGCTGCCCAATAGCCAACTCTCTTTAAAAATTCTGTCTTGAGTTCTCCACACTGGCGAGAGGTTTTGGCGTACAAGTCGCCTATTAACATATAGGGCTCACCCCATCCTGATCGAAAAGAAGCTGCTTTTAATGCATATGATTTTGCAGACTTGTTTTTATTCATAGCGCCATATGTTTGTGCCAAACGATATGCATATTGTGCTTTATTAATCTTGTCCAATTCATTATCCAGTGCATAAGTATAAAAACCTTCCGCTTTTTCGTAATCTTTTCGTTTCAAAGATCTAATGCCCATATTTGCTGCTGCTGATGAAGACGGTTCTATATTATATAGTGCTTCTGATATAGAAAAGAATATGTCTGATTCGGTACACTCTTTTTTATTTAAAAGCTTGGCGGCTCGCCTCATCCAGGCAGCGTCTTGTTTATTTTGTTCAAAGTTTTTCGTATACAATTCAATAAGTTTTTCACATGTCGCGTGGGGGGCAAGCGTTTTTTCTAAATTGTTTTTTACGTCTCCTAGGGTTTTTAGCTCCTTTTGGTTTTTCTTTAATTGTTTCTGCTCTTTTGGACTTATGTCTTCAATCTGTTCCGCATTGTATATGTCTTGTGTGAGCTTGGCTTCTTTATATGATATAACACCTGAAAGGTCTGAAAATAGACCTATCAAATCCTCTACTTTTAAAACTTTGGCCTGAACTAATTTTGTTGTTGCCATAAAATAATAATTCAGCACGCTGGCGGTGCTCTCGTTTCCTGCCATTTCAAAAGAACTACGAAGTACTTTGTGTGAAGCCTGAAGGCCTTCTGTGGTTGTTTTCATGTATTTATACATGTCTGCGCCCTTCATGCCTGTCACGTAGGCTTCTTTTCCTGGGTAATATACATTTCTTTGATCATAAACCATCTTTAAAGAGTCAACTAGTGTTGTTTTTCTAGCTTCGTCACTTATGTTTTTTATTAGTCCCTTTATAATTTTAGGGCCGTGTAAATAAATATTCTTTGTTCGTTTTGGCGCGCTGTTAAACAAATAAGACCACGGTTTATATGCGTCCTCATAATTTTTTTGCTTGTAAAACTCTATATAAATAGATAAGTTTTCCTCACAAAGGTCTTTGTTTGTGCCGTATTTTAATACCTCGTCCTGTGCTTGTGATTGGGTTGAAAAAACCGCTATCGCTAATAATAAAATGTTTTTAATTCTCATGTTTTCCTTTCTTAATCTATTTTACGCTTTTTAAACCATTTATCATTAAATGTAAATGCCAAGTGAAACTTGATATAGTTTTCTTCAATCAGCCCCGCGTCTGTTGTACCCCTCTTTCCTATCTGTACCCCTATGTTTGCTGTTGTGTTTGACCGCCTCATTGGAAGCCCCAAACCAAAGCTTAGATTTAGGTCACTAATATCTGTTTGTGGGTTGTTTGTTCCAAGGGCAGAAACCGAGAGATGACCACTGTTATAATTAATGCCGGCGCGGTACTGAATTATATTTAAATAATTGTGAACATCTTTAGCGTTTGGAATCCACCATGCACCAATCTTAAAATGCATTGCATCTTTTAAGCTTGGGTCTGTCGTGTTAAAAAAAGTCATTTGTGACCACTCTTTAAAACCTAGCTCCCCTGATAAAAACCATCGATCCTTCTCCTCTATCGCTAAACCTGCTGTATAAGACTTCGGAAGTACGAAGCCATTTGATTCGTTATAAAAAACAGTTGCTGTGTCTAAAATGATTCCAAGATCGTTAGACAAATCATATGTGTAGCTTGCGCCGCTGTTACTTGCGCTTAAATTCGCCTCTGGACAATATGTGGCGCCCAGCGTTAAATTCTTATTTGCGCGCTTTATTTGGTATTGAAAACCTAAATCATAAGTATAATCTCGAGTTGTGTAGGAGTTTTCATCTCTTCGGTTAAGTATGTTAGGTTGGTCAAATACCAGTTCTCTTTTCTGGTTTATTGTTCCGAAAATCATTGATGCTGTTGCACCGACAGAAAAACCTTTAAAAAGTTGGGCGCCAAAATTAGCATATGCCCTGTTTAAACCTCCCGATCCGCTGTGATTGACAACATAGGTTAAAGCATCTTGATTCGATACAATATTGTTTTGCCTTAACTCAAACCCCTTATATGAATACGGAAGTAGCCCTCCACTAACAGCAACCCCTTTTAGTAGTGGGAATCCTAAGCTAAGGTATGAAAGTGTCGACGTAAAAGCCTCCTGAGACAGTGTGTTATCTGTTAAATAAATTGCAGAGCCGTTAATTCCTGTTTCAAAAACGGTAACACCTATTGCGCTTAATGAGGCGGGATTTATTGGGTTTAAATAATTCGCCGTTCTCATTGCCACACCAACTCCGCCCAGAGAAGTATTTAGTGAAAACCCTTGTTCTTGGGTGTCTCCTATTCCAAAAGACGAGTATGGTGATATTGTACCTTCTTGGGCTAACAAAATTGCTGGCAGGGAAACAAAAAGAATTAATACCGCTTTATATTTATTTATTTGCATGTTGCTTTAGTATAAAATACATCCCTTTTAGTAAAATATCTTTATCGGCAAAGATGCTATTTTTTAACTTCTTATCAAAGAAGCCCAGGTCTCCACCTGTAAGTACAACGATTGTGTCGGAATAACGCTTTTGATATGAATCTATTGCCCCCTCTAGCTCTTTTATAGCCCCGTTAACAACGCCAGAAAGAATAGACTCTTTAGTTGAGGATCCTATAAGGTCTTTTGGTTCAGAAAGCTCAACTAGAGGTAGCGCATCTGTTTGACTGCCCAAGGCTTTTAATCTCATTTTAAGGCCTGGTGAAATGGATCCCCCAAGATATCTTGTTTTTCTATCTATAAAATCAATTGTTATACAGGTGCCTACATCTATAATTAAAACTGGCCTATTCGGAAAGACAAAAGCCGCTCCGGCGACTAAGGAGAGCCTATCTGAACCAAGTGTTTTTGGTGTTTCATAAACAATTTTAAAAGGCATTTCCATTTCGGAGGATAAAACAACAAGGTTGGGTTTGTGTTTTATAGATTCGGATAAAATATTGTCGGGTATGGTTTTTACCGAACTTAACATGACGTTCTTCGCCTTTCCAGAATAATGAGATACAATTTTTGGAACATCTTCAAGGGTTCTGTTTCCTTTTTCTTTAATCCTCCCGCCTACAAAATATGCGTACTTAGTTCTTGTGTTTCCTATATCAATTACTAAACTCATTTTGACTTATTATTTTCCAAAAATATGAATAATGTAAATTATTATTCCTTTTTCTTTGATAGATAAAATGCTTGTGTTTATATTTGCTGCCTTAACAATTAAGGTGCTATAGCTCAGTTGGTAGAGCAAAGGACTGAAAATCCTTGTGTCCCCGGTTCGATTCCTGGTAGCACCACAAGCGGAACCAATCATTTATTTTGGTTCCGTTTTTATTTGGCTGTGTTTCGGTATTGGTTCTGATGGCTTATTTGTGGTTGTTTGCCCCTCGTTTTTTACTAAAACAAAAAGCCCCGTCTAAACAAGGCCTGATCAATAATTATTTGGCCCTTTTATTGTTTCTTAAAAACAGAATACAAAACCAATAATGTCGCTATTCCAATAAAGTTACTTTGACCCATTGAATTAATAGCGCTTTGTAAATTTTTAATTGGGTTCCACCCAAAAAGACTCTCTCCAACGATTAGTTGAACCACAACGCCTAAGCATAAAAGAGGTACCGCAACATCTAAGGCGCCTCGTAAATACTTTCGGGTTAACTTGAGCTGTTCTTTAAGTTTTTCTCCCATTTCTTTATTGTTTAAATAATTAAAGCCCTCATTTAAAATGAGGGCTTTAATTATGTTAATTATTTTTTACCCATAAAGGATAAAATTACTAGTAATGCTACTAATCCTGCGAGATCTGCTGATGCAAATCTAGACACTAGACCCGATATAGAGCCAATAACATCCATTCCGCCCCAGCCTATTCCTAAAACTTGAGCTGTTATTCCAAGCCCTATTAAAGACATTAATAAAGCTGTTAAACCTGAGATTAAATCTCCTAGCATTTTAAAAGCGTTAGCCATAACAATTTATTTTTATTAGTTAATACGTTCAAATATAAGAACATAGGAATTTCCCCACCAAAAAAATAACCCTACCCGAACTAAAGTTCGGTTTTTTGTTTTTTTACCTGTTTTTTTTGGTTAATTTGATTTTATTATCTTGATTTACAGGCGTTTAATGTTTTTATTCGTGTTTTTTATTTTAGTTTTTGGTAGGGGTTATCAACACCAGTTTGTTATTAACTATAGCACCCCTTTAGGCCTTGTTTTTGCTGGGTTTTTAGTTAAAAACAGCTTATTTAAGGGGTTTTCAGCATTTTTTTAGCCGCATTTGACATTTTTACACGTTTAAATTCATTTCTAACTGTATTTTTGCGATTTTTTTTGTTAACCGCTTCTTTGTTTTTAAGTATTCTGATTTGCTATTAAGGTGTGTTTGAACTGAAAAATAGTATTTAATCTTGGGTTCAGTTCCTGATGGTCGAGCCGTAATCTTTGTTCCTTTTTTTGTAATAAACTGTAAAACATTTGATTTCGGTAAGCCTGTTTTTTCTGAATCTAAGTAGTCTATGACGCTTAACACATCTTCTCCTGCAATTTTTTTTGGTGGATTGTTCCGTAAATCAGTCATCTTTTTAGATATCTCTTCTTGGCCCAAGCGGCCTTGTTTTGTTATAGATATAAGGTCTTCTAGGTAAAACCCGTGCTCAATATACATCTCCTCCATTAGGTTAAATAGTGTTTTACCCGAGCATTTTGCCCAGGCAACCATTTCTGCTATTAAAGCACAAGACATTACCGCATCTTTATCTCGCACAAAATCTCCTGCTAAATACCCGTAGCTTTCCTCTCCCCCACCTATAAAATTTTTCTTTCCTTCTAGTTTTTTTATAATTGCACCTATATGTTTAAACCCCGTTAATGTGTTATACACGCTTACTTTCTTTGCCGCAGCGAGTTTATCAATTAAATCTGTTGTAACAATTGTTTTGGCAACAAACTCTTTACCTTTAATCTTTCCTAATTCTGCCCACCTTAATATCAAATAATTAACTAATAATGAGCCCGTTTGGTTTCCATTTAATAAAACGTATTCACCTTCTGGGCTTGGAATCGCTATACCGACCCTATCTGCGTCCGGGTCCGTTCCCATTACAAGTTCCGCACCTTTTTCTTTAGCCAACAATATTGCTTGTTCTAAAGCCGACGACTCCTCTGGGTTTGGTGAATATACTGTAGGAAAGCTCCCGTCTATAACATCCTGAGAAGCAACTGTGGTAACATTTTTAAAACCAAATACCTCTAGGGCTTTTGGAACCATGACTACTCCTGTGCCGTGAATTCCAGTAAAAACAATTGGAAGGTCTTCTTGTTCTTTTATAGATTCTGGAGAAAGGCTTAATGTTTTTAACCGCGCTAGGTAGGTTTTGTCCATTTCCTCGCCCAAACCAAATATTAAGGCCTTGTTTGCATTAAAATTAACATCGTTTATAGATAGCGCCCTTACTTTTTCTATTAATTCTGTGTCAAAAGGGCTTGTTATTTGGCACCCATCTGCACCATACACTTTAAAGCCGTTATATTCTTTTGGATTGTGGGACGCCGTTATAACCACCCCCCCTTTGCATCCCAATTCTCTTACTGCAAATGAAAGTTCGGGGGTTGGTCGTAAAGAATTAAATAAATATGCTTTTATTCCATTTGCCGTTAAAACCTCTGCCACGCTTAGCGCAAGCTTATTAGAGTTGTTTCTACAGTCATAGGCAATGGCAACAGAAATGTCTTGGTATTTATATAGATCAACTAGTGTGCTTGCTAAGCCCTGTGTGGCTCTTCCTATTGTATATTTATTAATTCGGTTTGGACCAACACCCATTATGCCTCTCATCCCTCCTGTACCAAAGTCTAATTCTTTATAAAACGAATCTATTAATTCTTCTCCGCCCTTTTCAATGAGGCTTTTAACCTTTTCTTGTGTTATTTTATCATAAGGAAAGGAGAGCCACCCCTTGGCTGTTTTTAAGCTTTTTTCGTGCATGTTTTTTTGACTTATTTGTTTTTGAAAGTGGCATTTAATATTACCCCCGAAAGTAATAGGAATATTCCAAATACACTCCAAAATGAATAGGTTTCTTCAAAAATAAAATACCCATAAATAAAAGCAAAAACAACCCCAATATATTTGTATGTCATTATATTTCCTGCTGAGTCGCTTTGAATACCTTTAGTCATGAAAACTTGAGCCACCTGTGTTACGACTCCGAGCACTATAATGTAAACCCAGTCGAGTCCCCGCGGATTAACCCAATTAAAAAGTGATAAAAATCCCATTATTGGTGTTGCCACAAGAGGAAAATAAAAAACAACGACTAGGGTCGGCTCTGTTGTTCTTAGGTGGCGAATGCAATTGTATGCTAAGCCTGAAAAACAGGCCGAGACAACCCCAACTAAAACAAAATAATAAGAGATTTTACCCGAAACGTCAAAGCCTTTTAATAGGCAAACGCCTATAAACGCAAGAGAAAAAAAAAGCCATTGTTTTTTTTTGACACGCTCTCTTAATATTGCAACTGCAAAAAGTGCGGTAAAAACTGGCGATAAATATTGTATTGTTACTGCCCCTGCTAAAGGAATGTTTTGAAGGGTTATAAAAAACAAACAAAGGCCTATTGTTCCAAACAAGCCCCTCGCAAAAAGCACCTTTTTGTTATTGCCAAAAATTGGTGTTCTGCCTTTATTTAAATAAAAAAGGGTTATCAGTAAAGAGCCTAGTGACCTAAAAAAAACCAACTCAAAAACTGGTATATGTGGCATTGCTTTAACACATAAATGCATTAAAGAAAAAGCAAAAGAAGAGATTATCATATACTGAGCACCCTTGTTCATTGTTTTTGTTTTTGTTTTTAGCAAAGATAGGCTGCTTTATTGTAATTTATTATTTACACCATTATAATACTGGTATTTTTAATTCATCTAATTTCTATCTATCAAATTACCTTATATTAGCTCTTTGCCTGAATATAAAAATATGACACCACTGGTAGATAAAAAACTTTTTCTGTTTGACGCATTTGCATTGATATATAGAGCATACTTTGCTTTTGCTAAAAACCCTAGAATTAATTCTAAGGGTCAAGACACTTCTGCTGTGTTGGGCTTAGTGAACACATTAATGGATGTTCAAATGAAAGAGCAGCCAACTCATTGGGCTATTTGCTTTGACACATCAGAACCCACAGAGCGCCACATTGAATATAAAGAATATAAGGCTCAACGCGAAGCAATGCCTGAGGGGATTTCTTCTGCGCTTCCATATATTTTTAAATTAATGGAAGCGCTTAATATCCCCGTAATAGCTAAGCCGGGTTTTGAGGCAGATGATGTTATAGGAACGCTTGCAAAAAAGGCTGAAAAAGAGGGGTTTGTAACATACATGATGACGCCTGATAAAGATTTTGCCCAGCTTGTCTCTGATAATATTTACATGTACCGCCCTCCTAGAATGGGTAATGGTGCTGAAATTTGGGGGATTCCAGAGGTGCTTAAAAAATTTGAAATAAATCGTATAGATCAGGTCATTGATTATTTAGGAATGATGGGAGACGCCTCAGATAATATACCTGGTATTCCGGGTGTTGGGGATAAAACAGCAAAAAAACTATTGGCTCTATACGATAATATGGACGGCTTGTATCTTCATACTCACGAGTTAAAAGGAAAACAAAAAGAAAAAGTAGAAGCCAATAAGGATTTGGCTTTTCTTTCTAAAAAATTAGCAACGATAAACACAAGTGTTCCTGTAGAATTTAACTCCGATGATCTCGTCCGAAAAGAAATGAATAAAGATGCGGTGCTTGATCTTTTTGAGGAGTTGGAGTTTCGGCGTTTAGCGGAGCGTTGGTTTGGAAAAGATTTACCTAATCCAACTGGTGGTGGTGAAAGTTCGGCTAAGATTAAACCTTCTAAAACAGGGCAAATAGATTTATTTGCGGCTGAAGAAAACGGTGGTCAAAAATCTCTTTTTGAATCCTCATATGAGACTATAGAAACCACTAAAGTCAATTATGAATTAGTAGACAATATTTCTGACTGTTACAGTTTAGTTGAGAAATTGATGGTTCTTAAGTCTTTTGCTTTCGATACAGAAACCTCTTCATTAAACGCTTTGGAGGCGGAAATTGTGGGTATGTCTTTTTGTTATAAGGCTAAAGAGGCTTATTATGTTCCTACTCCCACTAACACAAAAGAAAGAGATGAAATTCTTGCTGTTTTTAAACCATTATTCGAAAATGAACGTATTGAAAAAGTTGGTCAAAACATTAAATTCGACTATCATATTCTTGCCAATTACGGTATCGAATTAAAGGGTCGGTTATTCGACACAATGATTGCGCACTATCTTATTCAAGCAGATATGCGTCATAATATGACTGTTCTTGCTGAGACCTATTTAAACTATTCTCCAATTAAAATTGAATCCATTATAGGAAAAGGAAAAGCGCAATTAAATATGCGTGATCTTCCTGCTATAAAAATAAAGAAATACGCTTGTGAAGATGCTGACATCACTTGGCAATTAAAAACTGTTTTTGAACCCCTTTTAAAAAAAGAAGATTTAATTTCTCTATTCCGAGAAATAGAAATGCCCTTGGTTTCTGTGTTAGCAAAAATGGAGCGACAAGGAATTAATTTAGATAGAGAAGGTTTGAAAGTATTTTCTAAAGAATTAGAATCGTTTGTAAAAGATGTTCAAGTCGAAATATTTAATGTCGCAGGAACGGAGTTTAATATTTCATCTCCTAAACAGTTGGGGGAGGTTTTATTCGACTACCTTAAAATAGATGATAAAGCAAAAAAGACTAAAACAGGACAATATTCGACATCGGAAGAAGTTCTTTCTAAGCTAAAAAAGAAACACCCTATCGTAGAAAAAGTTTTAACTTTTCGCTCCTTACAAAAACTCCGTTCTACATATGTAGACGCCCTACCAGGACTTATTAATACTAATACTCAACGAATACACACCTCGTTTAACCAAGCGGTTGCTGCTACAGGAAGGTTGAGTTCTAATAACCCTAACCTACAAAACATTCCTATTCGCACAGAAAGGGGTCGTGAAGTGCGAAAGGCTTTTATTCCTCGTGATGATAACCACGTTTTACTTGCTGCTGATTATTCTCAAGTTGAGCTTCGTTTAATTGCTGAAATGAGTAAGGACCCGGTAATGGTTGAGGCTTTTCAGCAGGGTTTAGATATTCATGCTGCAACTGCTTCAAAAGTTTTTAATGTTCCTTTAAAAGATGTTACTAGGGAAATGCGATCTAATGCTAAAATAGTAAACTTCGGTATTATTTATGGCGTTTCTGCTTTTGGCTTAAGCCAACAATCTTCACTGTCGCGAAAAGAAGCTGCTGAAATCATAAAAAACTATTTTGCGACCTACCCTAAATTAAAAGAATATATGGATGCGAATATTGCTTTCGCACGAGAACATGGTTATGTAAAAACGATTATGAATAGAAAACGACGTTTAAAAGATATTAATTCTAGAAATGCTGTCGTTCGTGGCCATGCTGAAAGAAATGCTATAAATACCCCCATACAAGGATCTGCTGCTGATATAATCAAGTTGGCTATGATTAAAATTCAAACAGAAATAGATGTTTTAGGTTTGCAATCAAAAATGTTATTACAGGTGCATGATGAATTGGTTTTTGATGTTTTAAAAACAGAACTCCCTGTGCTTAAAAAATTAATAAAAGAAAAAATGGAGGGTGTTTTAGATTCAATTGTTCCTCTTGTTGTTGATTTAGATGTGGGTAAGTCGTGGTTAGAAGCGCATTAATTTTTTGTGTTTGAACAAAAAATTTCTGTCTTTGGAATTTTTGTTCTTTTTATTGCTGCATACCCTCCTATTACATCAATTAAGTTTTTATATCCTTTTGATTTTAAAATAGAAATATAAATTACTGAACGGTATCCCCCTGCACAGTGTATGTGGTATTTTTTTTCTTTATCTATTTCTTTATAGTGATTAAATAAATCGTCTAATGGTTTATTGTTTACTGATTCTATATGCCCTAAATTATATTCTGATGATTTTCTTACATCTAGTATGTTAATTCCTTTTTTATTTTTTTCTTCAAGCTCTTCCGCTGTTTCCTGTGTAATTACGTCTACTTTTCTTCCTGTCTTTTCCCAAGAAAGAAAAGATCCTTTTAAAAATCCTACTGAATTATCGTATCCAACCCTTGCTAATCGTGTAACAACCTCTTCTTCTCTTCCTTCTGGGCAAACAATCACAATTTTTTGTTTTATATCTTTTATTAAGGTTCCTACCCAAGGAGCAAAACCTCCATCTATTCCTATAAACCAAGATCCGGGAATAAAACCTTTAACAAAATCTTTTTGATGGCGAACATCTAAAATTAAAGCTCCTTTTTTTACTTCGTTGTCAAACTCTTTAATAGTTAATGGTTTTGCTCCAGAAATAATTATTTGTTCGATTGTTTTTTTTGCTATTGTTTTATTTAATTCTACGTTTTTAGGAAAATATTGTGGTGGTGGTAAAATTCCTTGTAATACTTCTTTTATAAATTCTTCTTTTTTTAAATTTTTATTTAATGCATAATTTGTTTGTTTTTGATTTCCTAATAAATCAAAAGTTTCTTTACTTATGTTTTTTCCGCAAGCAGACCCCGCACCATGTGCTGGATAAACTATTATATCGTTTTTTAAAGGCAGTATTTTGTTTCTTAATGAATCAAAAAGAAGGCCTGCTAAATCTTCTTTTGTTAAGTTTGTTTTAACTGCTAAATCTGGCCTACCAACATCTCCTATAAATAATGTGTCTCCTGAAAAAAGGGCTCTTTCTTTTCCTTTTTCATCAATTAATAAATAACACGTTGATTCTATTGTATGACCAGGAGTATGTATGGCTTTTATTTTAATTTTTCCTACTGATAGTATTTCTCCATCTTCTACCTGTTTAAATTTAAATTCTGTTTTTGCATGAGGTCCAAAAACAATTACTGCTCCTGTTTTTTTTGCCAATTCTACATGCCCAGAAACAAAATCTGCATGAAAATGTGTTTCTAAAATATATTTAATTTTAGTATTATTTTCTTTCGCCTTTTCTATATAAGGCTCAACTTCCCTTAAGGGGTCTATAATTAATGATTCTCCTTCTGATTCAATATAATAAGCAGCTTCAGATAAACAACCTGTATATATTTGCTCTATTTTCATGTTTAACCTAAATAATAATTTTTGTTTTAATAAAGTTCTTTTAAAAATATAAATACAGCTATTGATAAAACAAAATAGCCAAATATTTTTTTAAGTTTTTCGCCTGACATAAATCTACTAATATATAAACCTATAAACATCCCAAATAAAGAAAAACAAGAAAAACTTAATAAAAAAGGCCAATCAATATTTAATGATAATTGAAAGTCTCCTATTATTCCAATTAATGATTTTAAGGAAATAATCATTAAAGAGGTACCTATTGCTTTTTTCATAGATAACCCACCAAATAAAACCAACATAGGAATAATTAAAAACCCTCCTCCTGCTCCTACTAATCCAGTAACTAATCCAATTATTAGTCCTTCTATTATAATAATAAAATAATTAATTTCTTTTTTTATTATACTATTGTTTCTGTTTGTAATCATTGATACTGCAGCTAACACCATAATAAGTGCTAAAAAAATTAATATTAATTGTTCTGTTTTATAATAAAAGGTATCTGTTATTTTAATTTTTTGAGGAAGCGAAGGTAAAATAAAACGTCTTGTAAAATATATAGATAATAAAGAAGGCGATGTAAAAATTAGCCCAATCTTAAAATCTATATTCCCTTTTTTAATATTTTTTATTGCACCAAAAAAAGCCGTTAAACCAACAATAAATAATGAATAAGTTGTAGCTAAAATTGGTTCAATAGTAAAAATATAAACTAAAACAGGAATGGTTAAAATAGAGCCACCACTACCTATTAAACTTAATATTATTCCAATAATAATAGCGCTTATATATCCTATTGCATCTATCATTTTATCATAAAAAAAAGACCCTTTTTTGGGTCTTTTTTTATTTTTACAAATTGTTTTTTAAAAATAACATAAGCTCTTGTTTTCCTTTTGGCTTATTTACTATTTTCATTTCCTTATCTAAAACAAAAAATGCAGGTGTTTTATTTATTTTATAATCTTTACAAACGGGAGATTGATAATTTTTAAATTGACTAACATTAATCCAATTAAAATTACTGTTTTGTATTGTTGTCTTCCATTTATTTTCATTTACATCTAAAGCAACTCCTATTACTTCTAAACCTTTTGGTTTATATTCATTATAAACAGGAACAAATCCAGGTAAATCTCTCATACAGTGTCCACAATGAGAGGCCCAAAACATAATAATTGTGTATTTATTATTAGCACATGTGTTTTTTAAATTTATTTCTGTTCCAAAATTACTTTTTATAGTAAAATCTGGTGGTATATTTCCAACTTGTAAATTTTTTATTAATTGAGCTTTTTGTCTTAATAAATCATTTATTTCTATATCTCCACAAGCTTCCCCATAAAAATATTCTTCCATTATATAAGTAGCAATATCTTCTAATCCTGAACCATAAAAGCCATCTAATAAATTATATAAAGAAAACTCGAACACTTTTTCATTAACTTTTGCTTTATTCATAATTTCATCTACAGCATTGTAATATCCTACCTCTGTATGTCCACTATGTTTAATTATATAATCGGTAAATCTTGTTGCAAATACTTCAGATCTAATAAATGTTTCATTATTAAAATCTAAATCGTCAAAATATTTTTTCTTATCGTCTTTATTTTTTGCTTTACTAGCAACCTTTGCTTTAGAAAAATAAGAATTTGGGTATTTATTAATTACGTTTTGTGTGTGGTTAAATTTTTCTTTTTCTATTTTTTCAATTTCATTTTTAATCTCATTTACTTTAACTTGATTACCTTGAGATTTAAATTGTCCTATTTGCTTTTTTAAACCTTTAACAATTTTATTTAATTCTAGTTCTTTATTTTTAAATTCCCAATATGCTTTATTTTCTAATGAATTGATAACGGTTACATCCCTTTCTAAATAAACTTGTCCAAACTCTAATTCTACTAATGATTCTTTTGGATTTAAAATAACCTCAATTATATTTTTATCATTTGTTAGTGCTAATTTATAATAACCTAATTCATATTGTTTATTATTAAATATAAATGATCCATCTATATTAATTTTAACACTGTCAATTTTATATTTATAATTTCCTTCTGTTCTATAAAGAAATAATTCTTTTCCTTGTTGTCTTTTATTTAAAAAATTACCTTTTATTGTTTGTGCATTTACAGCCGGATCATTTCCACAGCTTAACACAAATAAACTCATAATTATCAATATTATTTTTTTCATTTCTCTTTTTATTTTCGTTGAAAATTTAGAAGCACTAAAATAGTTAAAATTATTAATGCTTAGCAAAGCTATAATATTATAAATAATTTTTTAATTTATAATTTAATAACATTTAACAACTATATATATATAATAACATTCTTTTTATTTAAAAAATATAATAAAATATATAATAATAATAGGCTGTTTATTACTTGTATAATATTAAGAGGTTTTATTAGGAAATGTGTTTTATTAAAATTAATAAACATAATTTGGAGGTTTATAAACAGGTATAAGTCAAAATAATCAATAGTATAGGGTAAAAATTAACAGCTGTTGATAAATTAAAAAAGAAGTTTTAATACAATAAAATATTGTGATTTTTAATGTTAAAAAGCAATTTGAAAACACTAATTACATAGTGATAAAAAATAAATAAATCACCTTGCCTTTTTGGTATAAATTATTCCTTATAAAAATTATAAATAAAAACAATACATAGTTTTAATAAAGGTTTAACAAAGAAAAAGAAGAATCAATAAAAGATTGTTAATAAACACCTATTGAATATTAAGGTTTTATAAAAAAATGAACAAAGTTTTTTATAATTGTTGATAAGGAGAAAAAAGAGGAATAATCATTACATTTGACACTTAAAAGAAGGGGTTATGAAAATAGCAATAGCATCCGACCACGCAGGTGTTGGGTATAAAATACAGTTGGTTAACTATCTGAAAACAAAAAAGGTTGAAGTAAAAGATTTTGGACCTATGAATGAAGAAAGTGTAGACTACCCGGATTATGCTCATCCCGTAGCTAATGCAGTAGAAAAAAAAAATACTGATTTAGGTATTTTATTATGTGGTAGCGGAAACGGAATTAATATGAGCGCAAACAAACATCAAGCCGTTCGTTCAGCATTATGTTGGAAAAAGGAAATTGCCGAACTCGCTCGTTTACATAATAATGCAAATGTTTTAGCTATGCCCGCTCGTTTTATTTCATATGAAGAAGCACAAGAAATAGTAGATATTTTTTTAGAAACAAAATTTGAAGGAGGAAGACACGAAAGAAGGGTAAATAAAATAGCGTGCCCCTAAAAATCGTTACGATCTAAATGCTTCTGGGTCACAAAAGCGACAAGGTTCTTTTCTATTTTTATGTTCAAAATTAATGTTCGGGTTAAAAATTTCTTTTAACAGATTCTTAAATTCTTTTTCAAAATCACTCAATAAATCAGAGTTCAAAAGCTTATTAACCTTCCCATCTTCTTTGAATCCTGCAGGTAAAAAGCCTTTTTTCAAAGATCTGAAACTCACAATACCTGTTTCCAATAATTCCTGTTCCGGATACATTTGTTGATACATATAAGCATAGAGGTATAGCTGGAACCCTTTATGGAATTTTTTCTCTCGGATTAATTTTTCCATATCATCGGTTTGTAATTCATTAAGCTCTACTTTACCTGTTTTATAATCTATAATACGGAGTTGACCGTTGAGTTTATCTATTCGGTCGGCATTTCCATTTAGCTTGACATTGAAGTCGATTTCCTCGATACAAATTTCGGTTTTGAGATCTTTTTCCAAGCCTTTAATATAAATTTCATTTCCTTTTGAAATTAATTTTATCTCTTTTTTGATAAAAGAGTGTAAAAATTGTTCGGCTACAGTGTAAATCAGCTTGTTTTTACCCTTGTTGAATATTCCGCTTTTAAACTCTTCCAAGAAGAGTTCTTTCAGTTTAGCAGGAATTTTAGGCAGCATAGATTTTAGATCTTCTGTGTTGATTTCCCGATTTAAATAGGGGCGGTAAAAATCTTCTAAAGCACGATGAACAACTGTTCCTAAAGTGTTGGCCTCAATCGTTTCTTTCATTACGGCTGGCTCTTTAATATTTAGTATTTTTTCATAATAAAATTGCAATGGGCAGTTTTTGTAGGTGTTTAATGAAGAAGGAGAAAACCCTTTATCTGTAGCGATTTCTTTTAATCGTTCTTTAATAACCTCATCTTTTATAATAGACAACTCTTTAGGTTCTACTTTTTTTAGTGGATGTGATAAAATCTCTTCGTTAAATTTTATTTCTTCAGGATATTTAAACTGAAGTTCGTTTTCGAGTTGGGTGATAAACCGACTTTTTTCTCCCGAATTCAATGCGTCAGTTTCGGTATTGTAAACCAAAGTCAGCGATTTGCATCGCTGTGCCAACCTGTAGAAATGATAAGCAAAAACAGCGTCTTTATCCATATAAGTAGGTAAACCAGTCTCTTTTCGAATATCGAATGGGATAAAAGAGTGATCACTTTTTCCTGTTGGCAGAAAACCTTCGTTTGCAGAGAGTAAAATAACGTGTTCAAAATCTAGGTTACGCGTTTCCAGCATTCCCATCAATTGCAAACCGGTAAGCGGCTCTCCGAAAAAAGAAAGGTTTTCAATTTTTGCACTTTGTTGAAAAAGGTGGTGAAGTGTTTTTAACTCTTGAATAAATCCATATTTATCTTGTAAATTTTTAATTTGGTTAAAGAGCTTTGCAAAGGCAAAAAGCGACTCCAGATCCAATGAATTTTTTCGTCCTTGTGCAATGATCTCATCTTTGATTAAAGCGGTTAATTTCAATGCATTGTCAATAATCTCAAAAGGATTTGAGCTTTGATAATTCAGCAGCGCCTTAATCCAGGGTAAAATATCTGATTCACAAGAATTTAAAATATCTTCTTGTGACGGAAACGAGTGGTTTTGTTTTTGTAGACTACTCTTTAGTTTTTCCAGGGATTTAGTGCTTCCTGAATTTTGGAACGCCGGGTGTTGCCATATTTTAAACAGATCCTGGTAGTAGAATTTTGTTTTACCGCCACTCAATTTTTCTCTATTGATATGTAATTGAAAGAAGGCATCAAAAAAGGCGTACAGATGTACGTTTCGCAAGGAATTCCCCATGGTGATGTTTAGTTTGTCAATGGAATTTGGTAAGAATTCCAATACAGGTAAGAGCATTTTTTCGTCTGCCAGCACCAGGGCAACATCTTTTAATTCTTGGTTTTTTGATATAGATTTGTCAAGTAAAGAGCCGGCTAATTGTGCCTGGGCAACACCTTTAGGAACCCCGTAAACAGTTATGTTTTTTGGTTTTTTCAATTCTGAGCAAACCCAGTTAAATTCACGATTCTCGAATTCCGGCCACTGTTGATATTGTCGTAAATACTTCCCCGCTTCCTGTTTTTTATCTTTAAGGTAATATTCATCAGCATCCCAAAACACTTCCGCAACATCTTCCGCAATAAGCGTTCGCATAATATGGGCTTCACAAGGATTCATGGCATTAAACCCGAGATAATAAACAGAAGATTTAAGTGGGTTCTTTTTAGTGATCCATTTTGAAACATGATCCGAAGCTTTTCTATAGGCCATTCCTTGAAATGCGATATTTTGTTCTTTTAAGCGTGCTTTAAAATCAGTAAAAAGCAAACCCATTAATTCCCAAAAACGAAGATATTTTTTAACCATTTCACTAGGCTCTCCACCTAAAGGAGTCCATGCTTCAATCTTTTTTGCTTGATGGATGTAGTTGAATAATTTTTGAGGTTGCTCGAAATAAGAGTCGATATCGTTGAAGTCGGTAAGTAGCATAGGCGCCCATTTCAAAAACACTTCAAACGAGTCTTGCTCATCTTTAGGAAATACATTTTGGTAAGAAATATACATTTCAAAAAGCAACTGTGTTTTATCTATAATGGTAAAACCAGAAAGTTCTTCCAACCACTCTTCAATAGAATAAATTTTAGGCATCCAAAGTGGAACATCGCTTAAGTCAGAAAGAGCTTGCTTAAAAAATGTCCCAGCTCGTTTACTCGGCAATACAATACTTAGCTCTTCTAGTTGATGCTGTTTTGTACCGTAAATTTTTTTGGCTATTTTATTGATAAATTTATCCATACTACACACGCTTCAATTTTATAGATTCATCGTTGATATAAACCAAAAGACACTCTTTTACCTTATAACCCATGTTTTCAATTTCAGTTTTGTATTCCAAAATTTGTTTTTTATGCGTATTGTTTTCCAGGCCAGTTTTATAGTCAATGATGGTCACTTCATTTTCTTTAAAGATTAATCGGTCTGGCCTAAGAATATTCCCGTTACTTAAAAGAATTTCTTCTTCATTTTTCACCTTCAAACCCTCAGCGAAATAAGGTTTCATTTTAACATTTTTAAGCACTATATTTAAGAGGGATCTCATTTCTCCCTCTTCACAGTTGGTAATTAAGCCCAGGCGGAGTGCTTTTTTTAACGCATCATCAAGATCATTTACTGTTTTGATATAGGATAGAATTTCGTGTACCCTCCGCCCTTTATCAGCCCCTTTTTCCGGATGATTGACTTCCCACATTTTTGGTGCCTGTCGATTAATCTGAAGAATTTTCGATAAGTCTTTTACAGGTTGCGATGTCGGAATTTTTTTATTTTCTTTTTGTTTATTGTTAGCCGCTTTTACTGTTTTACCGAAGTTGTATTGAGTTTTTCCATCTTCCCAAAGACCTTTTGATTGTATGAAAGCATCAAAAAAGGTGTTTAAATTTTTACCTCTTTCTTTAGCAGAGGTAAAGATGTATAGCCGTGTTTTAGGTCGGGTAAGAGCCACGTAAAGCATGTTTAGATTGTCTAGTAGAACTTTTGCTTTATGCTCTTCATAAATAGCTTGTAACTGTTTCGTGCCAGATTTCAATTTATCATTTAACGGAATTAAGGAGCTTGGTAAACCTTCTAATTCCGGTTCATTTATTTCTACCCAGGATTTTGCATCCCGCTCACTGGTTGCATTCCAGTTTGCAAAAGGAAAGAGCACCACTGGAAACTCTAAGCCTTTGGATTTATGGATTGTCATTACCTGTACGGCGTTAATACCTTCCGGAATAATTACAGACAACTTGTGTGCGTGCTCTTCCCAATAATTTAAAAAACCAAACAAGTCTTGTGAATATTTGTTGCTATATACCCAGACCTCGTCGAGAAAAAACTGCACATAAACACGGGCCCTTTTTTCCAATTGAAAGGCTTTGGTAATTTTATGACACAACTCGATGAGTGAAGAGGAGCGCCATTTTAACAGGTCGAAATCGATGACAAGCTCTTTTAGAAAAGCATAAAATTTATTTGCAGAACCCTTACACAACGGTTCTATTTTTTCATTCATCATTTCAGGCGACCAGGGGTAAAACGCTTTTTCATGTAAAAATTCGATGACCTTAAACCGATATCGAGGATGATTAGGCTCGTTTAAAAATCGAAGGAAGTTTAATATAAAACGGATTTCTGTTGATTGTTCTAATAATAACGATTCAGAAGAAATTACTGGAATATTTTTATCGGAAAGCGTTTTTACAACTAAAGCCCCCTTGGCTTTGGTTCGTGTTAAAATACAGATGTCCCCATAGTTAAAACCATCTTTATTTAGTTCTTTGACCGTTTTTAAACAACGACCCAGTTGTAGTTCATCGTGTCCCGCACCATTTTCCAGATATTCTAAAGAAACATAACCACCATTACCTTTTACCACTTGTGCTTTGAGGTTTATAAAAAGCTCTTTGTATTTTTTATGCTCTATTTGATGAGCGATGGAAGAGAATAATTCATTGTTGAAATTGACCACCTCTGCCCTGGAGCGATAATTGTTTTTGAGAGACAAGTGCTCCATTTTATAAGCTCCTTGCGTGTTTGGATTTACTGCTACCTGTTGTAGGTTTATAAATTGGTCTACCTCTCCGCCTCTCCATCGGTAAATGGCTTGTTTTGAATCCCCAACAATCATTACCGAACCGGGTTTTTGGCCATCTGCAATGGCGTTTTCGATTAAGGGCACTAAGTTATTCCACTGTAATTCGGAGGTGTCTTGAAACTCGTCGATAAAGTAATTAGCGTATCGTTCACCCAACCTTTCGTAGATGAAATTACCCTCCTCATTTTGTAGTACTTCAGCAATTTTTTTATTGAACTCCCCTATAGGGATGATGTTGTTTTGCTCTTTGATTTGCTCCATTTCTTTGGAAATCTCGTGTAAGACGGCCACAGAATATAAGTTATGAGCGATTAATTTGAAGTGTACGTATTTTGGGTATTCTTCTAAAATGTCAATCGCCTTTTTAACTAAAGGATAAAACTTTTCTTGAACCGCATCAATTTGACCAGACACCTCTTTTGGCGCCTTTCCGGAACGCCAACTTTCTTTTTCTATATTCTTAAGGTTTGAATCACTGGGTTTGTATTTTCCCCAATTTTTAGAACTTAGAAATTCAAAGTATTTTGGCAGACCAGAACGAGCCCCCCCCGCAAACCAATCGGCCTTTAAGCCGCTGTTTTTACAATCAGAAAGAAACCTTTGACCTATAGTTGAAAGTTCATAATCGATTTTATTCGTGAAGCTTTCAACTTCTTTTCTTAGTTTAAAGAAGCCGTCTAAACTTAAATCTTTCAAATTTTCGCAATGTACCTGACCGCTTTCTTTTAAAAGTTCCTCGGCGATGGCGTAAAAGTCTTTTTCTATTAACCAGCTTTTATCATCGGCGGTTTTATTTTGTATAAAACTGACAAATAGTTTTGTCAACTTTTTATTTTCTCCAGCTTTATTAATTAATAAATCTACCGCTTGTTTAAGCAATAGCTTATGTTCCATTTCCACTTCAAAATTATTTGGCAAGCCCAAGTCTTGTGCAAATGTTTTAAGTACCCTGTGGGTAAATTTATCAATGGTTCCAATGGCAAACCTGGAATAATTATGAAGGATATTCTCAAAGATTAATTGAGCCCTAGATTGAAGCTCTTTTTTTGCAAGCCCAGTCTCTTCTGCTATTAGCATCATCATATCCAGCTCGGTTTGTTCAGCTTTGTTCGGATCTGAAAAAGCCTTTAAACTCTTTATGATGCGCTCCTTCATTTCTGTTGCCGCCTTATTAGTAAACGTAATGGCAAGGATTGCCATAAATTTTTGTGGCGACCCTGCTTTTATACAAACCTTAAGGTATTCCTTCACCAGAGTGAAAGTTTTACCCGATCCGGCTGATGCACTATATATTTTAAAGGGCGCGCTTTTCATACGTACAAGTTTAAGGATTCTTGATTAAATAAATTCAGTCTTTAATAGCTTAAAGTGAATAAAGATAAAAACACACAAACGTCTTGATCTGATAATTTAGCCATCTACCTGTTTTGTTTCGATCAGAGTGGATATAATAAATAACACAAACAAGCTTAAGGTGTTTTTGGCCCGCTTTTTGAGATATTAATCTTGAAAACTAAAACCGTTACAAGTGTCAGACATTATTACCAAAACATTAGAAGAGGTAAGGAAAAAAGGAAAATTAAAACGAATAGACGTCGTCATTCGATATTTGAAAATGAAATATAAATTAACCCTGACAAAATCTGTTTTGGAAAAAAGAATAGGAAACTTATAACAACCCTCATTCGAACAGGTTTAATTTTTTTGTACGCCCAACCACAGCCCAACCTAATCTTAGTTAAGCAAAGAAGCCAATTAAAAATGATTTTAAAACGAAAGGTCTTCGAAAAAATGGCGCAAACAAGAACAAGCTGTTAATTACTTTTAGGTGAAGAAACACAACCAATGCTCCGATTAGGAGGCGTCAAGGAAAAAAGTAAGCAAACCGTTAATTATAATGTTTTGCTATTAGTTGAGGTCGGAACCGGATTCGAACCGGTGTAGACGGTTTTGCAGACCGCTGCCTAAGCCTCTCAGCCATCCGACCTTATGTAAGGACAGCAAATGTAACAAATTCAACAGCTTTCACAAATAATATAAAGAGATTTTGGGCGGCTATTTTTTAGCTTCAAGCGTCACGCTTACACGCTTTACCTCTCCATAAATGGGTGCCGCATGCTTTACAACCACGACTTTAGAAGATTCCACAGAGCAGAAATCCTGCATCAGGCGCTTAATTATCCTTTGTGCTACGTGTTCAATAAGCTTTGACCTGATAGCCATCTCTTCTTGAACAAGCCGACTAACAGCAACGTAATCTATCGTGTCGGCAAGTAAATCAGATTTTGCCGAAACACTTAGGTCTGCTTTTAACTCTACATCAACGCTAAACTCTGTTCCAACAACACCCTCCTCCTCCAGACACCCATGGTATGCAAAACAACGTATATCTTCTACACGAATAATGCCCACGACCTAATTGTTTATAGAGCTTAAAGCAGAGTCAATTCTTTTTAGAACTTCCTCTTTACCTAAAAGCGCCGCAATTTCATTCATTGAGGCGCCAGCCCCCAAACCAGTAACAGACAAACGAAAACCAGGCATTACAACCCCAAAGCCAAGGTTTTTTGATTCAAGAAAAGACTTAAAACACAGCCCAATGCTTTCTGGGTCGAAAGACGGAAGTTTCTCTAATAAAAGACTTAATTCATTTATAATTTCTGGCGTTTGCTCTTTCCATTTTTTATTAACCGTTTTCTCATCGTAAGACTTTGGCGCCTCAAAGAAGTAGCGCCCATCATTTAGGATGTCTTTAACGAATGTTGCCCGCTCCTTCATTAGGTTACAAACCTGAACAACATAATTGTTTTCTACGTTAAACCCTTCTTTTTTTAGATGGGGGGTTAGCTGTTTAGCCAGGTCACCACCCGTTTGGTTTCTTAGGTATTGTTGGTTAAACCATTTTGTTTTATCGAAATCAAATTTAGCACCAGCCTTGCCAACACGATCCAAAGAGAATGCACCTATTAATTCTTTCATTGTGAATAGCTCTTGGGTTGTGCCAGGGTTCCAACCTAAAAAGGCTAGCATATTATTAAAGGCCTCAGGATAGTACCCGCGTTCACGGTATCCAGAAGACTCTTCTCCTGTTTCGGGGTTGGTCCAATTTGTTGGAAAGACAGGAAAGCCGAGTCGATCTCCATCCCTTTTTGAAAGCTTTCCGTTTCCATCTGGCTTTAAAATAAGGGGAAGGTGCGCAAATTTTGGCATAACACTTTCCCACCCCAAAAACCGATATAATAAAACATGTAAGGGAGCTGAAGGCAACCACTCTTCACCGCGGATGACGTGAGAGATACCCATTAGATAGTCGTCAACAACATTTGCTAAGTGATATGTTGGCATTCCGTCTGACTTAAACAACACTTTGTCATCAAGGTTGTTTGTGTTGACGCTCACCCACCCTCGAATAATGTCTTCAAATTTAACATCCTCGTTGCGAGGCATTTTAATTCTAATTACGTATTTATCGCCCCGATCAAGCCGTGTTTTAACATCTTTTGCGGGCAGCGTAAGAGAATTTTTCATACCACTACGCGTAACCGCATTGTATTGAGGAGAGGCCATCCCCGCGGATTTCATGCGCTCTCGCATTTCTGTTAATTCCTCTGGCGTGTCAAACGCATAATAAGCGTGTTCGGATTCAATTAACAGGTCTGCATATTGTCGGTAAATCGCTTTTCGTTCAGATTGTTTGTAGGGTCCCTTTGATCCACCGGCAGAGACTCCTTCGTCAATATGAATACCACACCATTTTAGCGCATCAACAATATAATTCTCAGCACCAGCAACAAAACGAGACTGGTCGGTATCTTCTATGCGAAGTAAAAAATCACCTCCATTTTTTTTAGCAAACAAGTAGTTGTAAAGAGCCGTTCTTACCCCACCTATATGTAAAGGGCCGGTCGGGCTTGGAGCAAATCGCACTCTAACGCGTCGGTTTTCCATTTGTGTCATAAATTAAGAGGCTAAAATTACGAATTATTAAATTGAGGGTTAAAAATATAAAGTTGAAAATAAAACACGAGCAACAAAAAATAATCAAAGCCTTGCGTTGGGTTATGTCTTCCTGCCACCACCACCACCCAATACCGTCTTTTGTTGTAGGGTTTAGTGGGTATAATCTACTCAGGAAATAAGTAAATAAATAAAGAGAATAGTGTATTTTTGTTTTATGCAAGACGCCTATTCTATATTGATTAATAAGTTAAGTGCCTTTACCCAAAAGTATTACAAAAACCAACTGATAAGAGGCTTGGTTTTGTGTTTTACCATAGTAGCAATAGGTCTTATTACTTTTGCTGTGATAGAATATTATGGACGCTTTGGTGTTGTTGCCAGAGCAATTCTGTTTTGGGTTTTTGTTGTTTTATCCACCCTTATTTTGTCTTTACTTGTATTTAGGCCGCTGTTTAAATTAGCGAAAATAGGAGAGCGGTTAAGTGACGATCAGGCAGCAAAAATTATAGGAAGCCACTTTGATGACGTATCAGACAAGCTGCTTAATGTTATTCAACTAAAAAAGCAAAACACGGGCAGCACAGCCTTAATTGAAGCAAGCATAAATCAAAAAGCAGCTGAGCTAAAACCAATACCCTTTTTAAATGCGGTCCGGTTTTCTGAAAACAAACGGTATATACGCTACGCGCTTATTCCCCTTTTTATTTTTGCAGGTCTTTATGCTGCAGACAGAGAGGATTTAATTACAGAGAGCTCTGCGCGGATTATCGATTACAAAACGGAGTACACCCCACCCAAACCTTTCGAGTTTGATGTTTTAAACAACAGCTTGGTGTGTATACAAAATCAGAATTATACTGTGACGGTTCAGTTACGGGGTAAAGAAATCCCATCCGAAGCATACATTCAGATGGCGGGCCAACCCATTAAAATGAAAAAAAAGGAAAACCACCTTTTTGAATACAACCTTATAAATGTTCAAAAGCCACAGGTATTTAAATTTAATGCGGGAGGGCTTTATTCCGAACCCTACCAATTAAATGTTTTACCAGCCCCTTCTTTGGCTTCGTTTGAATTGAGTATTGAATATCCAAAATATATCGGAAAAGAAAACCAGTATTTAGAAAACACAGGAGAGGTTTTGATACCCGAAGGGAGTAACGTGAGGTGGGATTTTTTCACTGAAAACACAGACACATTTAGGGTGCTTTGGGGCGAAAGACTTTTAAACACAAAAAAAACCTCGAAAAATCATTTTAGTTTTTTCAGAACAGCAAAAACCTCTTTAAATTACACCCTACTTCCATTTAACTCTGATGTTCAAACGCTTGACTCTGTTAACTATAATTTTAAGGTTGTAAAAGACGGCTTTCCCATAGTAGACGTTTCTGAAGTGGTCGATTCAACAAACCTAAAAACACGCTACTTCCAAGGACAAATAAAAGACGACTATGGTTTTCGAAAACTACAGTTTGTCGTAAAAAAACCAAACAATAACTGGGACAGTATTGTGCCCATTACAGTCAACACTGCAACCAACATAGAGAGTTTCTTTTTTGTTTTTGACCTAAACACCACTCAAATTAAGGAGGGGGAGTCTCTCGAATACTATTTTGAAGTTTATGACAACGATGGCGTAAATGGCTCTAAAAAAAGTCAGAGCAGAGCCTTTGAGTTTAACGCTCCCACGGAAGAAGAGCTTCAAGAACAGCAAGAGATAAAAACAAAAGACCTTAAAAACCAGTTAGAAGAAAATGTTGAGCTTGCAAAAGACCTCCAAGAAGAATTTGAAGAGCTGCGAAAGAAGCTTTTAAATAAAGAGGAGTTGAGCTGGGAAGACAAACAACAAGTGAGCGAGGTTTTAGATAAACAGAAAAAACTTGAAAAAAGCATCGATCAGATTTCAGAAAAAAACAAAGAAAAAAACGCCCAATTAAATGAATTTTCTGAGCAGGACAAGCGGATTTTAGATAAGCAAAAACAGCTAGAAGCGCTTATGGAGGAGCTCATGACAGAAGAAATGCGCGAGCTTTTTGATGAAATGGAGGCGCTTATGGAGGAGATGAAGACCGACGAGTGGATGAAGAAGCTGGAAGAGCTTCAAATGAGTAATGAGGATTTGGAAAAAGAGCTTGACAGAAACCTAGAAATGCTCAAAAAATTTGAATTCGAACAAGCACTTGAAGAAAGCATAGAAAAGCTGCAAGAAATAATCGAGCAACAAGAGGGTTTAAAAGAATCAAATGACGAAAAGTCCCAACCACAAGAATCAATAACAGAGCAACAAGAAGAACTGAATAAGGCTTTTGAAAAGCTTTCCGACAAGCTAGACGGGCTCCAGCAAAAGAACGAAGAGCTTGAAAAAAAAGCCAACCTCTCAGACACCGACTCCCTTCAGAATACAATTGAGGAACAGATGAAAGAAAGCAAGGAAAGCTCAGAAAAAAACAAGCGAAAGAAAACCACCCAGTCTCAGCAAAAGGCGCTTGATAAAATGGAGGAGTTAAAGGAAAAACTTCAGCAAGCACAAAGTCAGCCAGGAGAGAGCGGCCCACCAGAGGATATGAATGCTTTAAGGCAGATTTTAGAAAACCTTATTGACCTTTCGTTAGATGAAGAAAAGCTCTTGAACGACTTGTCAATAACCAACAATGACGACCCCGAATACGTTTCGCTCATTCATTGGCAAAACAAGCTGAGTGATGATTCTAAAATCCTAGAAGACTCCCTTTACGCACTTAGTAAAAGACAGGCCCAGATAAAAGCAACTATTAACCGAGAGATGCGAGCAATCAGCAACAACATCGAAAAATCTTTGTATAATATGTCTGAGCGTGAGTCAGAAAAAGCGGTTGGCAAACAACAATTAGTTATGACCTCTGCAAACAATCTAGCCCTTATGCTGAGTGACGTTCTTCAGTCTATGCAAGAGGATTTGGCCGACAAAACACCGGGCCAGCAGCAGTGTGACAAACCCGGCTCAGGCAACCCAAGCCCATCAGATATTAAAAAGATGCAAGAGCAGCTAAAGAAGCAATTAGAGCAAATGAAAAAAGGCCCAGACGGCTCTAAGAAACCAAAAAATAAGCCAGGCGGAAAAGACTTGGCTAAAATGATGGGTAGACAAGAAATGATTCGTCAACAGCTGGAAAAGATGGCTGAAAAAATAGAGGAGTCTGAAAGCGGAAATTCTGATAATTTAAGGGATGCAATTGATAAAATGGAGCAAACAGAAGAGGACATTGCAAATGATAGGATTACCCAGGAAACACTTAATCGACAAAATCAAATAATTGAACATCTTTTAGAGGCGGAAAAGGCTGATCAAGAAAGAGATAAGGATAAGAAGCGAGAGGCAAAAGAGGCAACCCAACTCCCCCACCATGTACAAGAATTACTAGAAGAATATCAAAAGAACAAAATCAAACAATCCGAAATGCTTAAAACAATTCCAGCAAAGCTAAAACCATATTATAAAGGCAAGGTAAAAGAGTATTTTAAAAACATTGATTAATAAATGAAGGAGTCAAATATTTCTTTTTACTCTGTTCGTACATTTTCACTAAAGACAGAGGCCGCAGTCACAGCTTGCATTAAGGCTATAACTGCAGAAGAGTCGCGCGAGATTGGAAACATCACGTTTGTTTTTTGCGATGACAACTACCTTCTTAAAATCAACAAAGAGTTTCTTGATCACGACACCTATACAGACATTATAACGTTTGACTATTCCGCTGGAAATGAGATAATTAGCGAGATTTATGTGAGCACAGACCGGGTTGAAGAAAACGCTAAAAAACACAAACAAACCTTTGAAAAAGAAATGCACCGCGTCATGATTCACGGCGTACTTCATCTTTGTGGCTACAACGACAAGCTTGCAGAAGAGAAGCAAATTATGCGAGATAAAGAAAACCATTACTTATCTTTGATGGCTTAAGTTGCTGTCGGTCAGCATTAAATAGTTATAAAATCTAAACAGTTCCACGTGGAACCACTTGTATGTTTCTAAAAGAGTACGATGTAATAGTTGTAGGCGCAGGCCATGCGGGCTGTGAAGGCGCAGCAGCTGCGGCTAATCTTGGAGCTAAAACGCTTTTGGTTACCATGAACATGGATACCATTGCTCAGATGTCGTGCAACCCTGCAATGGGCGGAGTTGCTAAAGGCCAAATTATTAGAGAAATCGACGCCTTAGGCGGCTACTCTGCCATGGTAACAGACGAAACCATGATTCAGTTTAAAATGCTTAATCAGTCTAAA
>NTKG01000030.1 GCA_002457305.1 Bacteroidetes bacterium MED-G21
CTTCCTCAATTTTTCAGTAAACGAAAATTTGAATACCAAAAAGCAATTGATGGAATGCGTCAAATTCTATGGGGACTATTTAAAAAAATTGTTATTGCTGATAATTGCGCCATATATGCCAATGACATATTCTTAAATTACAATGATTACAACAGTAGTACTCTGGTATTAGGATCTATATTCTTTGCTTTTCAGATATATGGTGATTTCTCAGGATATTCTGACATAGCAATCGGAACAGCAAGATTATTTGGTTTTAATTTAATGCAAAATTTTTCTTTCCCTTACTTCTCAAGAGATATCGCAGAATTTTGGAGACGGTGGCATATTTCACTCTCTACATGGTTTAGAGACTACTTATATATTCCTTTAGGAGGAAGTCGTGGAGGAGCAAAAACAAAAATTAGAAATACCTTTATCATTTTCATCGTCAGCGGTTTTTGGCATGGAGCCAATTGGACATTTATTATCTGGGGTGCTCTTAATGCTTTCTATTTCTTACCCTTATTACTACTAAATAAGAATAGAAAAAATATGGAGTTTACAACCCATACTTCAGCCTTAAATGGTTTTATTAACTTCTTTAAAATCATTTTTACATTTTCATTAACATGTTTTGCTTGGATCTTCTTTAGAGCTGAGAGTTTAAAACAGGCAGTTGACTATATCGCAAATTTATTTACAAAAACAATTGTTTTAAAGCCTGAAGTTCTTCCCATAAAAATCATAATAGTTCTTTGTAGCTTTATTTTTATAGAATGGAAAAATCGCCACAAAAAACATGTACTAGCTAACATTAATGAAAAATATAACACGCTACTTCGTTGGGGCTTATATTACATTATCATTTTTAGCATTATACTCCTTGCAGATGAAAAACAAGATTTCATCTATTTCCAATTCTAACCAAAACCCAATGAAAGCATTTCTAAAACGTCTCTTTCTATTTACATTAATTTTAAGCAGCTATCTCTTTATAAACTATCTAGTTAATAAAACAATTATATCATTTCAAAAATCCAACTTGAAAATCACAAATCTAATCATTGCAGGAGATTCCCATCCTCAAAAGTCAATTAACCCTAATTTATTTAATTCTGCTATAAGTATTACACAAACGGCAGAACCTTATATATCTACTTTTTGGAAATTAAAATATCTAATTCAAGACACAATAGTTGACACCTTAATCCTTGGCTTTTCTCATCATAATATATCTGCATTTAATGACTTAAAATTTAAACATAAACCATGGAATACTGAAATGTATAACAGAACCTATATCACTCAAAACTTTAAACTGCTAAATCCCGAACTATATGAAATCAATGAATTCTATAAAACATACTTTAAAAATATGTGCATATACCCTAATACGGAACATTTTAAATTTATAGGTGGGTACGAAAACTTTAACTTAAATAAAATTGAAGATTATAATAAAGCTATTAAAAGACACTATTTAATTAACAAAAAACCTGCAGGGATTTCTATAAGCTCAATAGCTTATTTAGACTCAATTGCAAACTTCTGTACTGATAATAATATTTTATTAATTCTAATATCAAGCCCTGTACACTATGAGTACTCAAAAAGAATTCCTAAATATATAGTTGATAGATATGAGAAAGAAAAGAATAGATTAAGACAAGAAGACATTCAAATATGGGATTTTACTAATAACAAATACAGTGATGAATACTTTCTAAATTCAGATCATTTAAATGCTAAAGGTTCTCTAAAATTTACTACAGATCTGACAAAACTCTTGAAACAAAATAAAACTATTAAATAGCATTGAAGCTTTTAACTATAACTAAAGTTAATAGAACATAAATCAAAATAGAACATACCAAAGAAATACTAGAACCAATAGCTACTGCTTGAGGTTCAAACTTAAATTCTACCTGATATTCTCCTTTAGGTAAATTCATACCACGTAAAATATAATTCACTCTGTAGTGCTGATTCAATTCGCCATTGATGTATGCATTCCATCCTTTATCGTAAAAAATTTCAGAGAATACTGCAAACGAAGCTTCGTCTACATTGACATCATAGACCAAATGATTCGGTTCGTATGAAGTCAATTGTATAGATCCTGTTGCAGAGTATGAAGTATTAGGTAATCCAAACCTTTGATCAACTAGCGCTTCATCTGAAGGGATGAAAGTTGACAGAAGACTCATTTCCTCATCGGCATTTGCAACAACCTTAAGTTGTTTTACGAACCAAGCTGGACCGTATCTAGAAGGGTTTTGTGACGCTATCAAATCACCAGATTGTCCCTTACGAATGATGTACTTCGTATTTAACATATTAACAACCGATGCATTGGCCTTTGAGATCTGCATATCCATCAATTCTTGATAGCGTTTTAATTTCGCACCATGATAGCCAGCAATATTATTATGGAAATAAGAAGTTCTTGCTCCAGCGTCTAATCGCTCTGCTAAATTGTATACACGAAAATTTAATTCTTTATCTGCTAAAATTTGAGCATCAACAGAAGTCTTTTTAAAAGGCTGATCCATTTTTCTAGCCTTTACAAAATCATCGGCATTTAAATAGCGCTTATTTACAGGAAGCATATCCGCCAAAACAAGAACTGCTAAAACTGCTGCAAATGCAAGCATTTTAATTTTCTTGGTATGGAATAAATATATACTTAAACCTGTTAACAAAATAAAAAATAGAGAACGTAAAGCATCTGATCTTAATAATGAAGCGCGGTCAGATTCCAAAGCAGAAACTATGAAATCTGGTAATTGTGCATCTCCATTAGATGTAAAATTAAATAAAGAAGGGCCTACCAAAGCAAATAAGACACATAAACCTCCGGTAATTCCTAAAGCAAATTTCAACGATTTTATGAGTTCTTCCTTACCTATCTTCTCAGACAAGACCTCTTTTAAAGCCAAGAAGCCTAAAAAAGGAATACTAAGCTCGGCAATGACCAAAATCATTGAAACTGAACGAAATTTATTATATCCAGGGACGTAATCTAGGAAGATGTCTGTAAGCCACATCATATTATGCCCCCATGCCAAGGCAAATGATAAAAGCGTGCATGTAATTAACCACCACTTTAACCTTCCCTTAACAATAAAAGTACCTAAGACAAATAAAAAGCAAATAACTGCACCAATATAAACCGGTCCTGAAGTAAAAGGTTGATCACCCCAATAGGTAGGCATTCTTTTAATGATATTCTTCGCATTTGGAACACGATTCTTTTTTAATACTTGATACACATCTGAATCTTCAGAAAGTTCTGAACCGGAAGCGCCCCCCATCAAATTAGGAATCATCAGATTGAAGGTTTCCATTTTACCATACGACCATGATGTCGCATAATCTTTATTTAAACCAGTAGTTTTATTGTCTTGATCCCCATCAATCGTTAATTCAGACTGACTTCGAGTACTGTATTTACCATATTCATAAGTGGTCCATATTTTCTCAACATTTGCCCCTATGGCGAGTATAGCGGCAAAGACCAAAACTAAACCGGTCTTTACAAACTCAGGTACTTTTTTCTCCTTTATTCCATTCACCAATTCATAAATACCAAAAAGAACTACCATCATTAACAAATAATAAGTAATTTGAAGGTGATTGGCACGTAGCTGCAGCGCTAAAAACAAAGCAGTTATGGCTGCACCTCTTAGCAGTTTTCCTCTATATGCCATAATAATACCGGCTAAAACAGGTGCCATATATGCTATTGCATGGGCTTTGGTGTTGTGTCCAGCTTCAATAATAATAAACAGGTAAGAAGTTAAGCCAAAGCCTAATGCTCCGGCAATTGCCATAGGTGGTGCAAGCCCTATACTCAATAATAAGATATAAAAACCTATGAAGGCAATTAAAACAAAAGATGCTTCTCTAGGAAAATTAAAACTTACAATCTTATCTGCATATCGCGTTAGATTAGAAGGAGTATGATGTGAGATTTGATAAGCAGGCATACCACCAAACATACGATTCGTCCATAGAGCTTCTTCACCTGTTTCAGCACGGTATTCCATCAACTCCTGAGACATGCCTTTAAAATTGACAATATCACCTTGATATACTTTCTTTCCTTCAAATAAAGGTTGGAAATAAACAAAAGTAATTAAGAGAAATGCAGCCAGTGCAAACACATGTGGCACGGCGCCTTTAATATCAAATTTTTGCATGGCCCTAAGATATAAAAATTGTGCTTCCGATTTTGGTCAACAAAATAATTCTAAGAAAAACAGATTTTATTGAGACCCAAATTTATCTATTCTATTTCTTCGAAATCAACATAGTCTCCTACCGAATCTGAATTAATCTTCTCCTGAGAAGATTTCTTAGACTTCACATGAACCTCGCCTTCTTTCTTAGAATTATTTTGTTGACCAAAACCGGAACCTCTCATCTGTTGTCCCATTTGATCTTTAAACCTATCTTGTATCTTTTTTGCTGCATATCGCATCAAAAAAGGCGCAAGTAACCTTGCTAATACTTTAAATCCGTAATAGAAAAATAATATTATTAATAACGTCTTTATGAATCCCACAAGTATTTCATTTAATTACCAAATTTACAAATCCTAAATAAAAGGAGCCCGCAATGCGAGCTCTTTTCATTTATATTAACCTTTTTTAAGATTATTTAGAAAGGAATAAGTTGCGTTCACCATAAACTTTCTTGAAGAAAGGATCTTGTAAATCGTCTATAAAATAAATACTCTCTCCAGTAGATTTCATCTCAGGTCCTAATTCTTTATTTACATTTGGGAATTTATTAAATGAGAAAACTGGAACTTTAATTGCATACCCATTTTGGACAGGATTAAACGTAAAGTCTTTCAACTTTGCACCTAACATAACTTTAGTTGCATAATTTACATAAGGTTCCTTATAAGCTTTTGCAATAAATGGAACGGTACGAGAAGCTCTTGGATTGGCTTCAATCACATAAGCGGTATCATTTTTAACAGCAAACTGAATATTAATTAATCCTACTGTTTTCGTTGCAATAGCAATTTTACGAGTGATCTCTAACATTTGTTCTTTCACATCATCACTAAGATCAAAAGGTGGTAGCACAGAATTTGAATCGCCAGAATGGATACCACAAGGTTCAATATGCTCCATCATTCCAATAATATAAACATCTTCTCCATCAGATATAGCATCTACCTCTGCCTCGATGGCCTGATCAAGATAGTGATCTAATAAAATTCTATTTCCTGGCAATCCCTTTAACAAGTTTACGACGTGATGTTGAAGATCTGCTTCGTTAATAACTATCTTCATTCCCTGACCTCCTAACACATAAGAAGGGCGAACCAAAATCGGAAAATTCAGTTCTTTAGCTAGGTCCAAAGCTTCTTCAGCAGACTCCACTACTCCAAACTCTGGATAGGGAATATTATTATCAGCTAACAATTCAGAAAAACGCCCTCTATCTTCAGCTAGATCCAAAGCTTTAAAACTGGTTCCAAGAATTTTGACACCATATTTATCTAATTTCTCGGCCAACTTTAAAGCCGTTTGACCACCTAACTGAACAATAACACCCTCAGGTTTTTCCATCTTAATGATATCGTAAATATGCTCCCAGAATACAGGCTCAAAGAACAATTTATCCGCAGTATCAAAATCGGTAGAAACCGTTTCAGGATTACAGTTGATCATGATGGTTTCATAACCCATTTCTTTGGCTGCTAAAACACCATGTACACAACAATAATCAAATTCGATACCTTGGCCTATGCGGTTTGGTCCTGATCCTAAAACAATCACCTTTTTACGATCAGAAACTTCTACTTCATTTTCGGTAAATCGCTTACCATTAATTTCGATTTCATTTTCAAACGTTGAATAATAATAAGGTGTTTGTGCTTCAAATTCAGCCGCACAAGTATCTACCAATTTATAAACGCGGTTTATTCCTTGATCCAAACGTTTCTTATGAACTTCAGACTCCCAACAACGTGTTAAGTGCGCAATTTGACGATCGGCATAACCTTTCATCTTAGCTTCCAATAACAATTCACGTGGTAATTCATGAATGTTGTACTTTTCCATTTCGTGTTCCAAGACTATCAACTCCTCCATTTGACTTAAAAACCAGTGATCTATTCCGGTCATTTCATATATCGTCTTTTTAGGGATACCTATTCGCATAGCATCATAAATACGGAATACACGATCCCAACTTGGGCTCTTTAAACGCTCAATAATTCGATCCTGATTGGTCCAATATTTTGCATCAGCTCCTAAACCATTACGACTGATTTCTAAAGACTGACAAGCTTTTTGAAGCGCTTCTTGGAAAGAACGACCGATGGCCATAACCTCACCTACCGACTTCATCTGTAACCCTAAAGTACTGTCACAACCCTCAAACTTATCAAAATTCCAGCGTGGGAATTTAACGATAACGTAATCTAAAGTCGGCTCAAAATATGCAGAAGATGTTTTTGTAATTTGATTATATAATTCATCCAATGAATAGCCAATAGCAAGCTTAGAAGCGATTTTCGCAATTGGATATCCTGTTGCTTTCGATGCGAGTGCCGAAGAACGCGAAACACGAGGATTAATCTCAATGGCTACAATATCTTCTTTTTCATCAGGACTCACTGCAAACTGCACATTACAACCTCCGGCAAAATCACCAATACAGCCCATCATTTTAATGGCCATATCACGCATGCGCTGGTAAGCTGTATCTGATAAAGTCATTGCAGGAGCTACCGTAATAGAGTCACCGGTATGAACCCCCATAGGATCCATATTTTCAATCGAACAAATAATAATCACATTATTATTCTTATCTCTTAACAACTCTAATTCGTACTCTTTCCAGCCCAACAAAGCCTTATCAATAATTACTTCATGAATTGGAGAAGTGTGTAAGCCATGTGTTAATGCTTTCTCAAAATCTTCTTTTTCGTATACAATCGTTGCGCCTGTACCTCCTAATGTAAATGAAGCCCTAATACACAATGGAAAACCAAATTCCTGTGCGGCCTCTTTCCCTTCAAGAAAAGATTTTGCAATACGTTGGGGTGCCATAGGAATATCAATGGTTTGCATTAAGTTCCTAAATTGCTCACGATCTTCAGTAATATTAATCGCATCTATGTTTACCCCTACAATGTCAACATCGTGTTTAGTCCACACACCTTTATCTTCGGCATCAATGCATAAATTCAATGCCGTCTGTCCACCCATTGTGGGCAATACAGCATCAATTTCAGGATGCTTTACAAGAATCTCCTCAATAGATTCTACCGTTAAAGGCTTTAAATAGATATTATCAGCCACCACAGGATCTGTCATAATGGTGGCCGGGTTAGAGTTGATCAAAGTAACCTCTATTCCTTCATCTCTCAAAGATCGAGAAGCTTGGGAGCCGGAGTAATCAAATTCACAGGCCTGACCGATAACGATAGGACCACTACCAATAATTAAAATATGATTTATAGAACTGTTTTTCGGCATTGTGTATATCTATTTCTTAAAGGTGACTAAGTTAAAATTTTCAAATATATATTCATAAAAAAGGTGTTAACTATTAAAAAATAGATAACACCTTATAATCTTCGTCCTTGTGATGATTATCGTTTATGACGTGGTTCATCAGAAACTGAAAGTTTGTGACGTCCTTTAGCTCTTCTTCTAGCCAATACTTTACGTCCATTTACAGATTCCATGCGATCCATAAAACCATGTTTATTTTTTCGCTTTCTATTCGAAGGTTGGAATGTTCTTTTCATGTCTCTAACTTAATGTTCTACAACTTTTTTCGCGATTGCAAATATACAAATCATTTTTTATGTCTCACAAACATAAAAAAGGTTTTTTTTTGAAAGTAATAAGTTACTTTTGTGATGAACAAACCAATTAAATACATGTTTAAAGGGGAAAATAAAAAAACAGAAAAAGTCAAACTAAATAAAGAAAGCTTGAAAAAATCTCTCAGGATATTTCAACACCTAAAACCTTATAAATCAGCATATTTACTTGGCTTAATTTTTCTTTTACTATCTAGTTTTGCCTCACTCATTTTCCCAATGTTCATTGGTGAAATGATTGATGCCAGTAAAAAATCATTAGATAACATTAACAAAATGGCACTATTATTATTTGGTTTGTTCACTTTACAAGCCATATTTTCTTATTTCAGAATTGTGCTTTTTGTCAATGTTACCGAAAAATTCCTAGCAAAACTTCGTCAAGTAACATACGAACACCTAATTCGTTTGCCTATGACTTTTTTTAATAAAAGAAGGGTAGGTGAATTAAATAGTCGAATTGCTTCAGACATCTCTTTACTACAAGAAACATTTACCACCACAAGTGCCGAATTTCTTAGACAAATCATTATTGTTATTGGTGGCACAATTTTACTGGGATTTACCTCACTTAAACTAGCAGGGTTCATGCTATCAGTATTCCCAGTAATTATAATTGTCGCAGTTGTTATAGGGAGAAAATTAAGAGCCTATTCAAAAACAGTACAAGCACACATTGCAGATTCAAATACAATTGTAGAAGAAACTTTACAAGGCATTACAAATGTAAAAGCTTTTGCAAATGAAATTTTTGAATCTCTTAGGTACAAAAACAAAACGGAAGAAATTGTAAAGTATGCCATAAAAGGTGGTAAACTTCGAGCGGCTTTTGCTTCTTTTATTATTTTGGGAATTTTTGGAACGATTGCTGCCGTTATATGGTATGGAGCAAGACTGATTCATCAGGGAGACATGAGTATAGGAGACTTAACCTCATTCTTAATGCTCACTATTTTTATAGGTGCAAGTATTGGTAGTATTGCAGATTTATATGCACAAATCCAAAAAACGATTGGTGCTACAGAGCAATTAATGGAAATATTAGATGAAACTCCCGAAGAATATACCGAGGGTGAAATCATACATAGAATAAAAGGAGCGATTGAATTTAAAAAATTGTCCTTCCATTACCCAAATCGAGCGGACATCGAAGTATTATCAAAAATTAATCTAAGCATAAATGAGGGTGAACAAATTGCTTTAGTAGGGGCTTCCGGTGCTGGTAAATCTACTATCACACAACTGATGATGCGTTTTTACCAAAATTATTCTGGACAATTAATTATTGATAAAACCGAAATTACAGCACTGCCATTAACCGATCTTAGAAAACAAATTGCCATTGTTCCACAAGATATTTTATTATTTGGAGGAAGCATTAAAGAAAATATAGCATACGGAAAAACTGATGCAAGTGAGGAAGAAATTCAAGCAGCAGCAGAACAAGCTAATGCCCATACATTTATTAAAGAATTCCCAGAAGGATACGAAACTTTAGTGGGAGATCGTGGCATTCAACTTTCTGGTGGACAAAGACAAAGAATTGCCATAGCCAGAGCTATCTTAAAAGACCCTAAGATCTTAATTCTTGATGAGGCTACCTCTGCCCTAGATTCAGAGTCTGAAAATCTGGTACAGGAAGCATTAGATAAGTTAATGAAAGGAAGGACTTCACTAGTCATTGCTCACCGTTTAGCAACAGTACGTAATGCCGATAAGATATTTGTTCTTGAAAAAGGTCAAATTATTGAATCCGGAAACCACGAAGAGTTATCTAAACTCAAAAATGGTAGTTATAAAAAACTAAGCGAACTCCAATTTCAGACATAAGAAACCTAAAATATCGAGATTTACCCAAAGACTTTCTATTTTAATGTAATACTATTTACTCCTTACAGGAACGTGAATAATTTTTTTTGTTTCAAAAAAATCCTCATCAAAATAATCAGACAGATGTACAGTAGTCTTTCTATTTCCCAACGAAGCTAACTCCTTACCAAGTTCACCACCTTTCAAAGCAATAACGCCATTTTCTATGGTATGTCTTTGCTCTTTGATGTATTTTTTTCGGGTCCATTTTACAAGATCCATCATCGGTGCTACAGCCCTTGTAATTACAAAATCAAAACTCTCCTTAACCTTTTCGGCACGCATGTGATGAACCTGAATATTCTTCAAACCTATCGCATCAGCAATTTCCTGAACAACTTTTATCTTTTTTCCAATAGAATCGATCATCGTAAAAGATACTTCAGGAAAAATAATGGCTAAGGGAATCCCTGGGAATCCGCCACCACAACCTAAGTCCATCAACTTTGTACCAGGTTCAAATGTGATGAATTTTGCGATAGATAAAGAATGTAAAACATGTCGTTCATATAACTGATTGATATCTTTACGTGATATCACATTAATTTGTGCATTCCGCTCCTCATAAAGAGGTTTCAGCTGCTGAAATTGTTCTTTCTGATCATCTGTTAAATTGGGGAAATATTTTTCTATGATCATTAGATCAGTACTCATTTTCATTATTTTTCAATATTTGCATTAAAAGATCACGAGCTCGAAACAACTTGGCCTTTACCGAACCTAATGGGATATTTAATTTTTTAGAAATTTCTGCATAACTCATCTCATCCAAATAGCGCAAAATAATTAACTCACGATAATGCGGCTTTAATCTATGAACCATACCAGTAATGTGTTTATTTTTTTGCTTTCGAATTAAATGGTTTTCAGGATCAAGACTGCTATCAACAACATCGACATTATTACAATCCTCACCTTCTTTTTGCTGATCAATAGAAATTGTTTTCTGATCTTTTTTACGAAAGAAATCAATTAAAGTATTACTAGCAATAGTTTGGATCCAAGTACTAAAGGCAAAAGAATCATCATAAGAATCTAATTTATCAAAAGCTTTGCTAAAAGTCGCTATCGTCAAGTCCTCAACATCCTCTTTACTCACAAGTTTTAATGAAAGTGTTTTCTCGATACTACTCCAATATAAAGACATCAGCTCAGAATATGCTTTCTGATCTCCAGCCACAGCATTTTGAACAAGTAAAGAGTCGCGTTTCCTATGGCTTTGCTTTAATCCCAATCGTGTACTTTTTTTATAAAGGTAGATAATGATAACATCAAGTGAATAAGCATTAAGCTAATTTCATAAAAAGGTAGAAACCATAACAAGCTATATTCATTAGTGAATTTACACATCTTCCAATATACAATATATTGCAAACAAAACCGAAGTGTAAATACCAATAAAACCAAATCCATATCTATCTGATAAATTAATAGAACGGGAAATAGCATCCAGAAACTGAATTGAGAAAAGAAATTCATTCTCAGAAGCATCAAACTTGAAAAACGTAATCGTTTTGCTAAATGAAAGTCACTTCTTTTATCAGAGAACCACTCCAAGTAACTTTTGTGTTTATTTGAAAGAGTCATTCCTTCGGGACTTAAACAAACAGTCGTATTTCTTAAATTAGAAGCTTCATCTACAAATAATTTCGCCTCACCCCTACTTAAATTTAAGTGCGAAAAAAAACCATTTATTGAAAAGAATAATGCCCTATCATAACCTAAATTTCTACGCTGAGCTAACAATGAAAAACCACATAGCGTACATGAAAAACTCAATAAACCTTCATACAAAGATTCATAACGCAATAAACGATTAAGAAGACCTTTTCTTTTTTCTAATCTGGAATACGCAAGTACAATCTGATTTTTAGAACTAAAAGAAGATTGCATCTTTTTTATCCACTGATTAGAAGATGGATAAGAATCAGCATCAGAAAACAATAAGGTATCATGTAATGCAGATTTAATAGCTAAAGTAATTCCAAACTTCTTACCTTTATTAAAACGGTCATTTTCTTGAATTTTATTTGTCACAACTTTTAAATGATCGTACTTCTTTTCAAGTTCTTCCAAATAATCATCTGTGCCATCTGATGAAGCATCATTTATAATTATGACCTCAAATTCAGGATAGTCTTGATCTAAAAAATAAATTAAATTACTTCTCAAATCATTTAATTGATTTTTTGAACTTACAATAACACTTACTGGCTTATAATTAACAGGTTCAGATTCTTTATAAAACCAGATTCTAATAAAAATAAGCACATGATAAAGCAACTGGATTACAGTTGCTACTAAAAAAATGTAAAATAAATATTCAATAATCATGTTAATTATAAAAATAGGGTAAATTTTGAGCGGTAAAAGTAATATTAATCCATCAATTGCATCTATAAATATGCGCTTTAGATGAACATACGTTACATTTGGATTATCTTAGCCCAAAATTTATAAAATGAAGTTCAGCTTAGAGAAAACAGATCCACAATCGCAGGCTCGTGCAGGTAGTATTGAAACAGATCACGGAAGCATACAAACTCCTATTTTTATGCCAGTAGGAACTGCTGCAAGTGTAAAAGGTGTTCACCAACATGAATTAGAAAATGATATTAAAGCACAAATTATTCTAGGAAACACATATCACCTATATCTACGTCCTAAAATGGAAGTTTTAGAAACGGCAGGTGGGCTTCATAAATTTATGAATTGGAAAAAACCAATTTTAACAGACAGTGGTGGGTTTCAGGTATATTCACTTTCTGGGCGCAGAAAAATAACAGAAGAAGGCGTGCGTTTCAAATCACACATAGATGGCTCTTACCACTTCTTTAGCCCAGAATACGCTATGGATGTGCAACGCACCATAGGTGCAGACATCATTATGGCTTTTGACGAATGTACGCCTTACCCATGCGATTACCACTATGCTAAACGTTCTATGAAAATGACACATAGATGGCTAAAAAGATGTTGTGAACATTTTGATAGCACTCCCTACAAATATGGATATAATCAAACACTCTTCCCAATTGTACAAGGAAGCACATATAAAGATTTAAGAAAAGAATCTGCAGAAGCCATTGCCTCTTTTGAAAGAGAAGGAAATGCGATTGGTGGATTATCAGTAGGAGAGCCTGCCGATGAAATGTATGCGATGACTGAAGTTGTGACAGCGGTTCTTCCAAAAGACAAACCCAGATACTTGATGGGTGTTGGTACACCAGCAAATATTCTAGAAAATATTGCCTTAGGTATTGACATGTTTGACTGCGTAATGCCTTCACGAAATGCGCGAAATGGAATGTTGTTTACAAGTGAAGGAACTATAAACATTAAAAATAAAAAATGGCAAAAAGACTTCTCACCAATAGACGCAAATGGAGTTTCTTTTGTTGACAGCACCTACTCAAAAGCTTATTTACGCCACCTTTTTTCTGCAAAAGAATTGTTAGGTAAACAAATCGCTACAATTCATAACTTAGGATTTTATATTTGGCTCACAAATGAAGCTCGTAGAAGAATATTAGATGGGTCATTCTATAATTGGAAAGAACAAATGGTTAAAAAATTAAGCCTTAGATTATAATTGAAAAGACTCGACAAATACATACTAAAACAGTTCTTGGGCACATTTGCTTTCACTCTGATACTCATTTTATTAATATCAGTAGTTTTTGATGTATCTGAAAAAATTGACGATTTCTTCAGAAGAGAAGCGCCATTAGATGAAATAATATCAGAGTACTATATAAACTTCATCATACACTATGGGCTACTATTTAGTGCACTATTTACATTTATTGCAGTTATTATTAGCACTTCAAAACTCGCTAACAACAGCGAAATAATTGCCATAATAAATTGTGGTCTTAGTATTAAAAGACTATTAAAACCATACCTTATAGGTGCAGCAATTATCGCATGTATTTCATTTTATTTAAACAACTGGGTCTTACCCACAACCAATCAAATACGATTAGACTTTGAGCAAGAATACATCTACTCTAAAAAAAATGAACGCTATAAGAATATCCATAGACAAGTAAAACCTAACCATTACATCTATCTTGAAAGTTACAATATAAATAAACAAAAAGGCTTTCGCTTTAGTTATGAAATTTTTAAAGGGCAACAATTAACATCAAAGTTTAAATCTGATTTTATTACTTGGGACACTTTAAAGGGAGAATGGCTGGCAGAAAACTATAATTTTAGAGAATTGGAAATAGATGGAGAAAAAATTAATAAAGGAAAAAGTATTCATAAAAATTTTGGATTTAAACCCGAAGAATTAGTTTACCAAAAAAACAGCACCAATCTAATGACCTTACCAGAGCTTCATAAATTTGTAAAAAAAGAACAAATAAAGGGGGCACAAAACATCCATTTCTACTTTCTAGATTTATATCAGCGATATTCCAACCCTTTTACCACATTTATTTTAACCTTAATCGGATTTAGTGTTGCTATTCACAAAAAAAGAGGTGGAATTGGTGTGAACCTGGTTTATGGATTCGGCTTGACTACACTATTTATCCTTTTTCAAAAAATTTCCGTCACATTCACTACAAATAGCGATCTACATCCACTAATCGCAATTCTGTTACCGAATATTATATTTGGGTTTTTTGCCTATTATTTATTTCGGAAAGCAGAACGTTAAAGAACCGATTGCCAAACAAAATAATAAGATGGCCAATCCTTGTATGGTATTGGATTTGAAAAAATGCCAAAAAAGCTAGATCCACTTCCAGACATAGCTGCATAGTCTGCACCCAAAGCATATAACTGTTCTTTTACACCTGCTAATTCAGGATAATTTGGAATGACATAAGCTTCGAAATCATTGACCAAATCACGACGCCAACTTTTTATATCACTTTCTACCGTATGTTTACAAGATTTTGAAACTTTAGGTGTAACATTTGAGTAAGCATCTTTGCTAGAAATATGAATACCTGGATGAACAAGCAATAAATATTTCCCAGTTAAATCTATATTCACAGGGCTTAACTCCTCACCTCTACCTTCAGCATACTGAGGCATATTATTAATAAATAAAGGACAATCACTACCTAAACTCAACGCATACGCTTTTAATTCATCTTTCGATAGTTTCAAATCAAACATCGTATTTAACAATTTCAAAGTATAAGCGGCATCAGAAGAACCTCCTCCAAGTCCGGCACCCATAGGAATAATTTTATGTAAATAGATTCGAACACCAGGTAAAGGATGATATTTATGAAGAAGTTTGTATGCTTTTTCACATAAATTTTCACCACCGGTAATTGGTAAACCAGAAGGAATTAATCTGCACTGACCAGGTTCTAATGAATCATCTTTAATAATTTCTAAGACATCATTAAGGGGGAACTGATAAAAAACAGTTTGCAAATCATGGTAGCCGTCTGTTCTTTTTGCAATAATTTGCAATCCTAAATTGAGCTTAGCAGGTGGAAATTCAATCATTAAATAAAGTTGTCTGAATCAAAAGTAAGAATTGTCATTATTTTTTGAGCTCAAAATCTGAAATATTGTAATTTGCAAGCCTAATTTATAACAATGGAGCGATTAGATTTTGAACAACCCATCGTTGAACTTGAAGAGCAATTAAATAAAGCGATTCAATTGGGAGAAGACAACGATGCCGATGTCACTAAAATAGTAAGTGACATCGAAAAGAAATTAAATAAACTTCGTAAAGAAACATACGAGAACCTAACAGCATGGCAAAGAGTTCAAATCTCTCGTCATCCAAACCGACCTTACACGCTCGATTATATTGAGATGTTAACTAAAGGTGAATTCATTGAACTGCACGGAGACAGAACAGTAAAAGATGATAAGGCTATGATTGGAGGTTTGGGAAATATAGATGGCCAATCTGTTATGTTTATCGGACAACAAAAAGGAAAAAACACCAAACTTAGACAATACCGAAATTTCGGTATGGCAAATCCTGAAGGATATAGAAAAGCACTACGTTTAATGAAAATGGCTGAAAAATTTAACAAGCCCATTGTTACGCTTATTGATACGCCAGGTGCCTATCCGGGATTGGAAGCTGAAGAGCGCGGACAAGGAGAAGCGATTGCAAGAAATTTATTGGAAATGTGTCAACTAAAAGTCCCAGTAATTTGTATTATCATTGGCGAAGGTGCTTCTGGTGGTGCTTTAGGAATTGGTGTTGGTGACAAAGTACACATGCTCGAAAACACATGGTACTCTGTAATATCTCCTGAATCATGTTCTTCTATTTTATGGAGATCATGGGACTACAAGCAACAAGCTGCTGAAGCGCTTAAACTAACTTCTGAAGACATGTTTAAGAATAAATTGGTTGACAACATCATTAAAGAACCAGAAGGAGGTGCACACTACAATCCTGAAGAAATTTATGATCGAGTACGAGAAACCATAATAAAAGACATAAAAAGCTTATCTAAATTAGACCCTCAAAAGAGAATTGAAAAAAGAATAGAGAAATTCTGTAGTATGGGTGTTATAAATGAATAAAAAAAGCACCGCAATACGGTGCTTATCTATACTTAAAAAGTTTAAAAACATATTAATTTACCCGACTCAATTGTAGATCAAGATCTAAATCTACATCAATACTAAAGAAACCTTCTAAATCTAATGGCACATTTAAATTTCCTTTAAATCGAGCCATGTCTTCGGTAAGTGTCAAAATTTCAAAATTTTGCTCTGTATTTGCCTCTTGATCAGTAAAAATAATTATTTCTTCATTATCATTAAGAATCCAAGTACCCGAAGAATTAATATCTATCGGAATGGATGGAATTTCTTGCGATCCCACAATAGGAATTTGAATTTCAGATGGCTCTGTTTCAAAAATTAATATTTGATTATATGTGCTATTTAATCTAATTATCTCTATACCACCAGCATCCTCTGCTTCACCTTCTATATTGACAATATCGCCCAAACCTGCAACAATCAAAGGCCAAATAGTTTGAAATTCTTCTGGAAGTATAGATGGATCGATCTGACTCAAATCAACTTCTGACTCATATTCTAACAAATCTATATTCCATTGACCGTCTAATAGAAAAGAAACTGAGTATGTACAAGTACCATTATCATCTGTTGCATTTGCGTTATAATTCTCAGCATTTTCATCTGTACAACCTAAAACAATGGTGGCAACTTGATCATCATCTTTATCACAAGCTGTGAAACATATACTCAAAACAAGCGTTAATACCCCTAAGTACTTTTTCATGATATATATTTTTTTTAGTTTTTCAAATATAAAAAAAATCTAGCGAGACAATTATTTAGACTAATTATCAAAAGATATGTTCAATTAATTATGAACAGTTTAAATAAATACCTGAAAAGATGTTAAATTTGATATTCAATATTTAAACACCAGTTATCATGGCTAAAACTTCACCCAGAGCTTCAAATAACCCCTATAAAAAAAAGGGAAGTATTATTGGATTGGAGCAAGGTAAAATTCCTCCTCAAGCTGTTGAGCTTGAAGAAGCGGTCTTGGGTGCCTTAATGATTGATAAAAATGCCTTAAACGAAGTCATTGATATTCTAGAAGCTGAATGTTTTTATAAAGATGCTCACCGCGAAATTTATTCGGCCATAAAAACGCTTTTCACGGAATCACAACCCATCGATATGCTTACTGTATCGACGATGCTTCGTAAAAATGGAAAATTGGAACTTTGCGGTGGTGATTACGGAATTGCAAATCTCACTCAAAAAGTAGCCTCATCTGCTCACATAGAATACCATGCACGTATTATTGTTCAAAAACATATTCAGAGATCTTTAATACGGGTTTCAAGCGAAATTATTCACGATGCTTACGACGAAAGCAGTGATGTACTTGACCTTTTGGATAAAGCAGAAGGCAAGCTCTTCGAAATTGCAAATGG
>NTKG01000031.1 GCA_002457305.1 Bacteroidetes bacterium MED-G21
TTAATAGCGACTTTTTTATTTCAACTTCAGTTGTAAAACTTATACATCAATATTAGCATATTTTGCATTTCGCTCTATAAATTCTCTTCTTGGTGGAACATCATCACCCATTAACATAGAAAATACATGATCTGCTTCTGCTGCACTATCAATAGTTACTTGTCGCAGTGTTCTATTTTCAGGTTGCATTGTGGTATCCCACAACTGAGAAGCATTCATTTCACCAAGACCTTTATAACGCTGAATGCCTACAGATGAATCTTTTCCTTTACCCATATCAGCAATATGTGCATCACGCTCTTCATCATTCCAACAATAGCGTTGATCCTTTCCTTTCTTAACCAAATACAAAGGTGGTGTAGCAATATAAATGTATCCGTTCTCAATAAGATCTTTCATATACCTAAAAAAGAATGTAAGAATCAGAGTAGAAATATGTGACCCATCAACATCGGCATCACACATAATCACCACCTTGTGGTAACGAAGCTTTTCTAAGTTCAAAGCTTTACTGTCTTCTTCTGTTCCAACTGAAACTCCTAATGCAGTAAAAATATTCTTAATCTCTTCGTTTTCAAAAACTTTATACTGCATCGCTTTTTCTACATTCAAAATTTTACCACGCAAGGGTAAAATTGCTTGAAAAGCACGATCACGTCCTTGCTTAGCGGTACCCCCTGCAGAATCTCCCTCAACAAGAAAAATTTCACATTTTTCAGGATCTTTTTCGGAACAATCAGAAAGCTTCCCAGGTAAACCTGTTGAAGACATAACTGTTTTTCGCTGCACCATCTCACGAGCTTTTCGCGCAGCCTGGCGAGCTTTTGCAGCCAAAATAACTTTTAAGATAATCTGTTTGGCATCTTTTGGGTTTTCCTCAAGATAATTATTAAGCATTTCACCTACCAACTGATCTACAGCTCCAGAAACTTCAGAGTTTCCTAATTTTGTTTTTGTCTGACCTTCAAACTGAGGTTCCATAACTTTTACAGAAATCACCGCAGTCAAACCTTCACGGAAATCATCACCAGCAACAGTGACTTTTTCACGTTCTAACATTCCCGACTTTTCAGCGTAAGACTTTAAAGTACGGGTTAAAGCTCTACGGAAACCTGTCAGATGGGTTCCTCCTTCGTGGGTATTAATATTATTTACATACGAATGTAAATTTTCAGAATACGAAGTATTATAACTCATAGCGACTTCTACCGGAATACCATTCTTCTCACCTTCCATGTACATCACATTTTGAATAAGATTGTCTCGGGTTTCATCTAAATATTCAACAAATTCACTTAAACCTCCCTCAGACAAAAAAGTAGCTGTAATATCTTTTCCATCATCATCTTGCTCACGTTTATCAGTAATAGATAAAGATATCCCCTTATTTAGGAATGAAAGCTCTCTCATTCGAGAAGCTAAGATGTCATAAACATATTCTGTAACAGTAAATATAGTATCATCTGGTCTAAAGGTGACAATCGTTCCTCTATCATTTGTTTTCCCTACTTCAAGAACCTCTGTTTGTGGTATCCCTTTAGAATATTCTTGTGTGAATATCTTACCATCTCTGTGAACCTCTGCTTTCAGATAAATAGATAAGGCGTTAACACAAGAAACACCTACCCCATGAAGCCCACCAGATACTTTATAGGAATCCTTATCGAACTTACCACCAGCGTGAAGAACAGTCATTACAACTTCCAAAGCTGACTTACCTTCTTTAGGGTGCATAGCAGTTGGAATTCCCCGACCATCATCTTTTACAGAAATGGAATTATCCGTATTAATGATAACATCAATATTCTTACAATGCCCTGCTAAAGCCTCATCAATAGAATTATCTACTACTTCATACACCAAATGGTGCAACCCTTTCTGGCCAATATCTCCAATATACATCGCTGGACGTTTACGAACGGCCTCTAATCCTTCTAACACCTGAATACTACCGGCTGAATAATCTTGCCCTTTTATTTCTTCACTCATAAGATTTAGTATTATATAGTCTATTTTGACACAAAACAAATATAATAAATTAGCCCACTTAAGCGTCTACTCAAACAGCTTATTACCGACCATTTTATTAACATTTTATCGACTAATTAACAATGACATTGATAATCTTGCTTTAAAACAAAAAAAGGCTCCATAAAGGAGCCTTTTTCAAATGTTATTAAACTATAATTTATTCAGCAATAACCTCAAAGCTTACATCAATAACCACTTCTCTGTGCAGACGCACAGTTGCAGTATATTTACCTAATGCTTTTACAGACCCACCGACAATAGAAATATATTTCTTTTCAATCGATTGACCTGCTTTATCAAAAGCAGATGCAAGATCAATAGTGGTAATTGATCCAAATAATTTATGTCCACCTTCAGCTACTTTCGCTGACAACTTCAACTCCATACCTTTAAGCGCTTCAGCAGTCTTATTCGCATCAGCAATAACTTTTTGTTCTTTAAAGGCTCTTTGTTTTAAGTTTTCTGCCAATACTTTCTTTGCAGAATCAGTAGCTAAAAAACCATATCCTTTCGGTATCAAATAATTTCTACCGTAACCATTCTTAACAGTAACGATATCATCTTTAAAACCTAGGTTGGCTACGTCTTGTGATAAAATAATTTCCATAGTACCTCGTGTTTTTACTTCATTAAATCAGTTACATAAGGTAAAACAGCAATATGACGTGCTCTTTTTACCGCCTGAGATACCTTTCTTTGAAACTTCAAAGAAGTACCAGTTATACGACGAGGAAGAATCTTACCTTGTTCGTTTAAAAATTTTGTTAAGAAGTCAGCGTCTTTATAATCGATATACTTGATACCTGTTTTTTTAAAACGACAATACTTCTTCTTTGTACCCGTATCAATAGACAGTGGGGTAAGGAATCGAATTTCTGAATTACTTGCCATTACTTTTCCTCCTTAGATTTAGCGTTTAATTTCTCTCTTCTTTGACCAGCGTAAGCCAGAGCATGTTTATCCAAAGCAACAGTCAAGAATCGCATTACTCGCTCATCTCTTTTAAGAAGAACTTCTAAGCCAGATATTAGGTTAACTTCTCCTTTAAATTCTACTAAAAAGTAAAATCCACTTTTCTTTTTTTGGATTGGGTAAGCCAGCTTTTTTAAGCCCCAGCTTTCCTCTGCTACAATCTCAGCACCATTTGATTTCAAATGAGCTGTGAACTTGCTTACTGCTTCCTTTGTCTGTTCATCAGACAAAACGGGATTCAAAATGAAAACAGTTTCGTAGTTTCTCATTGTTAGTTAATTTAGTTTAAGTCCAAAATGGTCTGCAAAAGTAAGTAATTTCTATTGAAATCAAAAACACTAATAAAACTCTAAAAATCAACAATGCAATGATTAAATATTTATCACAAGTATCATTTTAAAAAAGCAATCCAAATTACAACAAAATCACTCATGATGATAGGGTTCATTTTTAAGTATTGTCATCGCTCTATATAATTGCTCACAAAAAAATAAACGGACCATTTGATGAGAAAAAGTCATTTTAGACAAAGATAATTTATCTTGATATTTATTATAAATAGAGGTATCAAAGCCATAAGGACCACCAACAATAAAGACCAATCGTCTAATTCCCGAATTCATCTTTTTCTGCAAATACTTTGAAAATTCAACCGAACCAAAGGATGACCCCTTCTCATCTAACAAGACAACTTTATCGCCCATTTTCAACCTTGAAAAAATTAAGTCAGCCTCGAGTTTCTTCTGCTGATCTTTAGATAATGTCTTACGATTTTTTAGATCATGAATTTCTTCATATTCAAAACCTATATAATGTTTCAATCGATTACGGTATTTATCTACACCATCAAAAATATAATCCTCATCTGTCTTTCTAACAACTAAAAGCAATATCTTCATAGATTTTCTTTAAAAAGTTACTTATTTTGCATGTATCTACAAAGTAAAAGAATCTTATGATTAAAAAGGAAAAAGTACTTCCCTTTATAAAAAATGCTCTTGAAGAAGATATTCAAGAAGGTGACCACAGTTCTCTAGCCTGTATTCCGAATAATAAAGTAGGAAGAGCCAAATTACTCATTAAAGAGAATGGCATTATCGCAGGAATACAGTTAGCTAAATGGATTTTTGAGCACATCGATCCATCAATTAAAGTTCAAACACATATAAAAGATGGGCATACTGTGAAAAAAGGAGATATTGCATTCACAGTAGAAGGCCCTTCTATTTCTTTACTTTCAGGGGAACGACTCGTCCTCAACTGCATGCAAAGAATGAGTGCTATTGCAACAAAAACAGATGCATACGTTAAGATCTTGAAAGGGACCAAAACAACTGTCCTAGATACAAGAAAAACAACACCAGGTATTCGTATTCTTGAAAAATGGGCAGTAAGAATCGGTGGCGGTGAAAACCACCGTTTTGGCTTATACGACATGATTATGCTTAAGGACAATCATATAGATTTTGCAGGAGGCATAAAACAAGCCATAACAAAAGTGAAAAAATACCTTAGCAACAAAAATCTTGATCTAAAAGTGGAAATTGAAGCAAGAAATATGAATGAAGTAAAAGAAATTATGGCTGTTGGAGGAATTGATAGAATTATGCTTGACAATTTCACTCCTGAAGAAACATCTGAAGCACTAAGACATATAGATAATAAATATGAAACAGAGTCATCTGGAGGCATAACAATTAAAACAATAAGAACTTATGCTGAATGTGGAGTAGATTATATATCTGTTGGGGCGCTAACGCACTCTATAAAGAACATGGACTTAAGCTTAAAAGCCTTTTAAAACAAATCGAACATGAAAATAAAAGACCTTTTAAGTAAAATTATCATCCCTGGCTTCCAAGGTCAATCCCTTTATGACGTTTCAATGTTCTTTTACAAAGGACTATTAGAAGGTGCAATAACAACAAGGGCATCAGCTCTAGCATTTAATTTTTTCCTTGCACTTTTTCCTTCAATAATCGTCATTTTCACACTAATCCCTTTTGTACCAATTGATGGATTTCAAGAACAATTATTCATATCTCTTGGTGACATACTCCCCTCTCACACATTCGAGGCTACAAAATCAATTCTAGACGACATCATTAACCACCAACACGGAAGTCTACTTTCATTAACTTTTATATTAACATTCTATTTTGCCACCAATGGTGTAAATACTATGATTACTTGTTTTAATGCAACATACCATCTTAAAGACAAAAGAACATGGCTTCAATTGAAAGTACTTTCAATTATTTTGACTTTGATTTTAGCACTTTTATTTATACTCACCATTGCGCTGCAAATATTCTCACTAGAATTCCTAAACAGTCTCGTAAAAGAAAAATACCTAGCGCAGTATGCCGCTAATATTATTATTTATGCCAAATGGCTCATTTTTGTTTTTTTACTTTTTATAAGTATTAGCATACTCTATTACTATGGCCCTGCAGACAAAAGTGGTTGGAAGTTTTTATCTGCAGGTTCTATTACAGCAACAATATTAAGCGTCATCACTTCATTAGGCTTCAGCTATTATGTTGACAATTTTTCACAATACAATGAATTGTATGGATCTATAGGCACCTTACTAGTCATACTGCTTTGGATGTACTTTAACTCCATTATATTATTATTAGGATTTGAATTAAATGCCAGTATCATGAGTGCTAAAGACGAACAAAACCTCAAAATTTAATAAAAGTAAATCATTCACTATCTTTCCAAAAAAGATAAAACTACCATGAAAAAAACTTTTACTTTAATTTGTTTAGCGATATTCTCAAACACATTATTAGCTCAACAAGAAAATGACATATTAGGTTATTGGCTTAACGAAGAAGGAGATGCCAAAATTCAAATAAATAAAAATAACGATATTTTCACTGGGAAAATTGTTTGGTTAGAAAAACCAAAAGATGAAAATGGTCAATGGAGATTAGACACTGAAAATCCAGATGAATCTTTAAGAAATAGAAAAAAACTAGGATTACAAATCTTACATAACTTGACTTGGGATGCAGATAAAAAAGAATGGAATGATGGAGAGATTTATGACGCCAGAGAAGGAGACACCTACTCCCTTTTTGCTAGATTAAAAAACCAAAACGCCATAGACCTTAGAGGATACATTGGATTTTCATTATTTGGCAAAACGACCAACTGGACAAGAACAGATCTTGAACAAAAAGAATAAATTATAATCTGTACATAAACTTAGGAATACAACTTAACCAAACAATTTACTGCATAATCAATCTCTTCTTTGGTATTAAATCTGGAGAATGAAAAACGAATTGTAGGACGATCATTTGGTGCATCAATTCCTTCGAGGACATGTGAACCTATATTGGATCCTGAAGTACAAGCTGAACCTCCTGAACAAGCTACACCCATAATATCCATATTAAATAGCATCATAGGTGCTATATCTGTAGGAGGAAGAGAAACACTTAAAACAGTATACAAACTCTTATCAAGACTACTACTATCTGCATTATACTTAACACCTTCAATAGAATTATTTAGCCGTTCTATCATATACGATTTTAAATCCGTTACATAGGCGTGATGTGTATTCAAATCTTTATAAGCTACATCCATTGCTTTTGAAAGCCCAACAATACCATAAACATTCTCAGTACCACCTCGCATATTTCGCTCTTGAGAACCACCATGAATTAAAGGATTAATCTGGACACTCTTATTAACATATAAAAATCCAACCCCTTTAGGTCCATGAAATTTATGAGCAGAACAAGCAAGAAAATGAACCTGTTCAAGTTCTTCCATATCAAATCGATAATGAGCCATGGTCTGAACGGTATCAGAGTGAAAAACAGCACCATGCTTGTGACAGATTTCAGAAACCCGATGTAAAGGAAGTAAATTAGCAACTTCATTATTAGCATGCATTAAAGAAACCAATGTCTTTGAACTCGTAGATAAAATTTGATCTAAATGCTGTAAATCAACATGACCATTTTCATCCAAATGAACATATGTAACATCAACTAAACCTTTGGCCTTCAATCTATCTATGGTATGCCCAACTGCATGATGTTCTATAGGAGAAGTCACAATATGCTTAACCCCTAAATCTTTAACAGCACATCTAATAGCCATATTGTCTGCCTCGGTACCCCCTGAGGTGAAAAATATTTCTCCAGGCATGCAATTTATATGCTTGGCAACATTTTTCCTAGCCCGCTCAATTAACGATTTTATTTTTCTACCATAAGAGTGTGTGGAAGATGGGTTTCCAAAACCATCCTTTAAAACAGGTATCATGGCATCTAACACCTCTTCATCTAAAGGAGTTGTTGCAGCATTATCTAAATAAACTCTCATATGTTAGATTAAAAATTAAAACCTGCTATAAATCACTAATTTCTTTAATAAATCGCAACGCCAAAGCATCTGCTTTCTGAGAAGTAACACTCTCAGTGTAGACCCTAATAATCGGCTCTGTGTTCGATTTTCTCAGATGAACCCATTCTTCATTAAAATTAATCTTTACCCCATCTGTACAATCCACATCTTCATTTTTATATTTATTTGCCATTAACTCAAGAAGACTATCAACATTTAAACCTTCTGTTAACTGAACTTTCTGTTTTGACATAAAATAATTTTTGTAGCGGCTCCTCAATTCAGAGCAGGAAATTTTAGACTTTGCTAAATGTGTTAAAAATAAAGCTACACCAACTAAGGAATCACGACCATAATGAAGTTCAGGAAAAATAATACCTCCATTACCTTCACCACCAATTACAGCATCTACTTCCTTCATTTTCTCAACAACATTTACTTCACCTACAGCAGATGCAAAATAATTTACCCCATGAAATTTACTAACATCATATAAAGCTCGAGTTGAAGATAAATTAGATACAGTATTTCCTTTTTTTAATTGTAATATATAATCAGCAACTGCAACTAATGTATATTCTTCACCAAATAAAGAACCATCTTCAGAAACAATTGCCAATCGATCTACATCAGGATCCACAACAAATCCTAAATCAGCATTACTAGCAACAACTAAAGAACATAAATCATGTAAATGTTCGGGCAATGGCTCAGGATTATGAGGGAATTCTCCAGTTGGATCACAATACAACTTAACCACCTCTACTCCCATTGCTTCCAATAATGCAGGAAGGTATATACCGCCTGATGAATTAACAGCATCAACTACAACCTTAAGCTTAGAAGACTTAACACTTTCAACATCTACCGAAGGTAAAGCTAAAATAGCATTGATATGATTGTGTAAATAATCTTTCTTTTCTAAAACACCTAAATCGTCTATCTGAGCATACTCGAAATTTTCTTCTTCAGCAATTCTTAATATTTCATTCCCATCATTAGCCGAAACAAACTCACCTTTTTCATTCAACAACTTAAGTGCGTTCCATTGCTTAGGATTATGACTAGCAGTCAATATTATACCTCCAGAAGCTTTTTCCATAGGAACAGCAATTTCTACAGTTGGCGTTGTACTCAAACCTAAATCTATCACATCAATACCTAATGATTGTAAAGTAGAATCCACAAGATTCTGAACAAGAAGTCCCGAAATTCGTGCATCTCTTCCAACAACTACTTTAATCTTACCCTTTGATCTAGACTTCAACCACATTCCATAAGCTGAAGCATATTTAACAACATCTAAGGGCGTTAAATTATTTCCAGGAAAACCACCGATTGTTCCTCTTATTCCAGAAATTGACTTTATTAATGTCATTTATTTAAATTTTAGACAAATATAAGAATTGAATAAAGTGAAGTGCGTTCAAACAAATAAAGAAACTAACATAAGAAAGTGAACAATAAGCACGAACCTTAATAGTATAAAAAAGGAAATACTGCTCATTGTGAACTTATTTGTGAATAAGTTCACAATGGGAAAATAAAAATCAATCATTAAAAAAGGTAGATTTATTTTTTACTATTTGTACTTTTATAGCCCTTAATTTTTAGTTAAAAATGAGCCGAAAATCAGGTGAAAACAAAATTGCAAAACTCATATCTCGATACGAGAATATGCTAAATAGTAACACCCAATCATTTTTTGATTCACATGAATTTGAAGATATTGCTGACCATTACATTGAAAAAGGTCTGCTTGGCGAAGCTATGGGAAGTATGGAAATGGCATCCACACAATATCCTTTCTCAGCAAACTTCTTAATTAAAAAAGCACAAATACTTACCATTCTAGAAAGATTACCTGAAGCAGAAAAAACTCTGGACATAGCAGAATCATTAGAACCTAGCAACCCTGATTTACACATAGCTAAAGGTAGTATTTTATCAAAAAAAAGAAAACATCAAGAGGCTCTCCAACATTTTCATAAGGCTCAAAATTTTTCAGAAAGCCCTATTGACGTCTATCCATTCATAGCTTTTGAATACCAGTGTCTAGGAAGATTTCAAGATGCCATTAAGTACCTAGAAAACTTTCTAAACAATGAACCTGAAGATGATATTGCAATCTTCAACATTGCCTATTGTTTTGAACGTCTAGATGCATACAATGATGCCATTGATTTTTTTAAAACCCTTATTGAAAAATCACCTTATTGCGAAATTACATGGTATCAATTAGGCTTATTTTACAACAAAATTAAAGACTACAAACAAGCTATTATTGCATTAGATTACGCAATTCTTATTGATGAGTGTTTTACTGCAGGTTACCACGAAAAAGCTCGCAGCTTAACACAATTAGGAAAAACTAAGGAAGCAATAAACACATACCTACTAACTTTTGCATTCGAAAATGCGACTGGTTACACATACCTTAAAATAGGTTTATGTTATAAAGAATTATCAAGCTACAAACAAGCCATTCGATATTTCACAAAAGCATGCCACGAAGACCCTCAACTTTCTGAAGCATGGATGGAAATTGGCCTTTGTTATGAAGCTACGGGCTCAATTGAAGAAGGCCTACATTACATCAAAAAAGCGGTAAACCTTAGCCCTGACGACCTTGAATACCTTTACATACAAACAAAAATTCATTACAAGACAGGCTTATACAATGAAGCAGAATTAGGATACAAGAAACTCATAAAATTAGGATGTGAATCTCCAATAATATGGATGGAATATGCTCATTTGATGAAAAAATTGAACGAAACTAAAGAAGCAATAAGCCTTTTAAAAAAAGGCTTAGAACACAATAAAAACCACAGTGAATTACTTGTAAGACTAGGTGCATATCTTTTTCTAGATGGACAAGAAGACTTGGCTCGTAAATATTTACATATGGCAAATACGATTAATCCAGAAATTAACATTCAACTATTTAACCATATTCCTAGTCTACAGAATAACGATGATTTTAATAAACTTTTAAATTTCAAATAATGAACTTCCCATTTAAACATATCCCTAGTAGAACAATAAGCCCTCGAGATAATGGCCTAACCATGGTTATGGATAAAGGGTTAAGTATTCGAGAATCTGAGAATATGATCTCAAGTGCTTCAAAACACATTGACATTGTTAAATTGGGATTTGGGACAGCATTTCTAACTGAAGACTTAGACAAAAAAATAAAATTATATCAGAATGCTGGATTTAAAGTTTATTTTGGAGGTACCCTATTTGAAGCCTTTATAATACGTGACATGTTTCAAGAGTATGTTGAATTAATTAAACGATTCGAAATGGACACCGTAGAAATTTCTGATGGATCCATTACGCTTGACCACAACAAAAAGTGTGAATACATAAATATTCTTTCTCAAAGCACGACTGTACTCTCTGAAATTGGATCTAAAAGTGCTGACATTCTTATCCCACCCTACAAATGGATTAAAATGATGGACAAAGAAATAGAGGCTGGATCTTGGAAAGTAATTGCAGAATCACGTGAAGGAGGAAATGTTGGTATTTGTAGAGATACTGGCGAAGTTCGTTCTGATTTAATTGAAGAAATTTTAACAAAAATACCGCAAGATAAAATTTTGTGGGAGGCACCTCAAAAATCTCAACAAGTTTGGTTTATTAAACTAATGGGTGCAAATGTTAACCTAGGAAACATTGCACCTCATGAAATTATACCTCTTGAATGTCTTAGGCTGGGATTAAGAGGAGATACATTCTATGACTTTTTACCTAAATAATAATGAAAACAATTAACGCAAAAGAATTCAAAAATCTTCTGAAAAACAATAACAGTTTTCAGATTATAGATATTCGTGAGCCATATGAATATGAAGATGGCGCTTTAACGAATGAAAATATCCCTTTAGACAAAATGATGTCTTCTATAAATAAAATACACAAAGACCGACCTGTAATTATTTATTGCCAGAGTGGCAAAAGAGCCTCAGCAATCATTTACATGCTAGAGAAAGAATATAAATTAGAAAATCTTTACAATCTTGAAGGCGGATACAACGCTATTATGCAAGAAGAATATGAGTCGATCTAAATTAGACTTTATCCTTATAACTCTTAAAGGTTTTACTATGGGGGCGGCAAATGTAATACCTGGTGTTTCTGGTGGTACTATAGCATTAATCACCGGTATTTATGAAGAGCTAATAAATTCTTTAAAATCATTTGACAAAAAAGCACTTGAGCTTTTACTTAAAAGAGAGTTTTCAAGATTATTAAACCACGTAAATGGAAAATTTCTCTTTTTTTTACTCTTAGGAATTGGAGGAAGTGTTTTTAGCATCGCAAAATTATTTGAATATCTTTTATCAGTCCATCCAACTCAAATATGGGCTTTCTTTTTCGGACTCGTTTTGGCTTCAGTTTACTATGTTGGAAAAACTGTCAAACAATGGAATACTAAAAATACAAGCTTCTTTGTTTTAGGAACATTAATTGCCCTATTAATATCATTCACAAACCCTGCTCCTAGTTCAAATGGAAATTATCTGTTTGTTTTCTTTTGTGGGATAATAGGTATTAGTGGTATGCTCTTACCAGGACTTTCAGGATCATATATACTTATGCTTCTTGGCAATTACAAACTTTTAATGGTTGACTCAATAAATGCCATCTCGACGAGCATCAAGATGTTTATTCTAGGAGATTTTACATTTTTAAATAACACTGATCAAACAACAGGGCTTATTCACTTTTGTTTATTTTTATTTGGATCTATTTTTGGAATGATATCATTTTCAAGACTTATTGCTTGGGTATTCAAAAAATACAAAAACATTACTATCGCTTTACTAACTGGATTTATTTTTGGTTCTCTAGCTATTATATGGCCTTGGAAAAATGCCATTTTACACCCTACAATTCTTGATAGAAATAAAAACCCTATTATTATCGGATACGAACGTTATGTCCCGAAGGAACTCGACCAAGCAACCATTACTACATTATGCTGTATTATTTTTGGTATTATTTGCATTTGGGTAGTCGAGAAAATGGCTGAAAAACAAATTTGATGAAACAATACGGACTCATTGGTAAAACACTAGACCATTCCTTTTCAAAATCATATTTTGAAAATAAATTCAGCACAGAACATATTCAAAATACATCTTATTCTAACTTCCCACTAAAATCTATTGAGGAATTCAAATCACTTATCAAAAAAACATCTATTAGTGGCCTAAACATCACTATACCTTATAAAACATCCATTATTCCTTTTTTAGATGAATTATCTGAAGAGGCAAAATCAATTGGTGCCGTAAACACCATTCATTTTAAAAACGATAAATTGATAGGTTACAACACAGACTACATAGGCTTTCATAACTCTATAAAACCCTTTGTTAAAAACACAATGGAACAAGCCTTAATACTTGGAACCGGAGGGGCTTCTAAAGCAGTTGTCTACGCATTAGAAAAAATTGGAATTAAATGTTTGTGTGTATCAAGACTTCCCAATGAACAGCAATTGAATTATGACCAACTTAATGACCTTGTTCTAAAACATCATTTACTTATAGTTAATACAACACCTCTGGGAACAGCTCCTAATATTAATGAATGTCCTGACATTCCTTACCAATATATTACGGAAAAACATTTATTAGTGGATTTAGTCTATAATCCCGAAGAAACACTTTTCTTAAGAAAAGGAAGAAAAAATTTAGCCAATATTCTAAATGGAAAATCAATGCTTATTCATCAGGCCGAAGAAGCATGGAAGATTTGGAATTCCTAACGATCCTGCAAACTCAATAATTCTAAATCACTTTTAAGGTGCTATAAATTATTTCATAAATTGTTTTGAAAGTTTTTTATTCTTCGGTCCTTCAGAATAGTCATAAAAGCCCTCACCAGACTTAAGCCCTAACTTACCCGCAGTAACCATATTAACTAACAATGGACAAGGCGCATATTTTGGATTACCAAAGCCATCATTAAGTACTTCTAAAATTGAAAGACACACATCTAAACCTATAAAATCTGCCAAGTGTAAAGGCCCCATTGGATGCGCCATTCCCAAAATCATAACCGTATCAATTTCTTCTACTCCAGCAACACCTTCATACAAAGTATATACCGCCTCATTAATCATTGGCATTAATATACGATTAGCAACAAAACCAGGATAATCATTCACCTCTACAGGGGATTTCTTTAAATCTCTCGATAATTGCATTATCTGATCAGTAACGTCATCAGATGTAGCATATCCACGAATAATTTCAACTAACTTCATAACTGGAACCGGATTCATGAAATGCATTCCAATAACCTTATCAGGACGATTCGTAACTGATGCTATTTTAGTAATTGATATTGAAGATGTATTCGATGCTAAAATGACATTTTCACCACAAACCTCATCTAATTGAGAAAAGATCTTCAATTTGATATCCATATTTTCTGTTGCAGCCTCAACAACAAGATCAACACCTGATACACCATCATTCATCGATGTACAAGTCGTAATTTTATCTAAAGTATTTTGCTTATCATCTTCAGAAATTTTTTCACGCTTTAACATTCTATCAAGATTTTTCTCGATAGTATTCATTCCACGCTGCAAAGAATCAGCTGAAATATCTATTAATGAAACTTCATAACCACTCTGGGCAAAGGTGTGAGCAATACCATTCCCCATGGTTCCTGCTCCAATAACTGCAATTTTTCTCATAGTATTTATTTTCCTCGTCCTTGAAAGACAATTTTAAAGGTATATATTAAAACTTTTAAGTCATTAAATATTGACATATTCTCTATGTAAATAATATCATAACGCAATCTTTCTATCATCTCATCTACCGAACTTGCGTAACCATACCTAACCATACCCCAAGAAGTTACACCAGGTTTAACCTTCTGTAAATGCTTATAATGGGGGGCTTTTTCAATAATTTGTTTTGCATAGAATTCTCTTTCAGGCCGAGGACCTACTAAAGACATCTCTCCTATTAAAACATTCCAAAACTGTGGCAACTCATCTATTCTATACCTTCGCATTATATTTCCCCATTTCGTTATTCTTGGATCACTATCACTTGAGAGCTGAGGCCCATTTTTTTCTGCATCTATAAACATAGATCTAAATTTTATGATTTTAAACAAGCCCCCATGAATTCCAATACGTTCTTGATAAAAAAACACAGGACCTTGAGAACCAATTTTAACTAAAATTGTAGAAATTAAAAACAATGGAGATAGTAAAAATAAAGCTGATAAAGAAATAACAACATCAAACACGCGCTTTAATGAAAATTGCCACACAGGCATTAAATCATGTTTAATTTCAATTAGTGGCACATCAAAGATAGATTGCATTTTTACACGACCAGCTAAAATATCGTAATTATTAGGTTTTACCTTTATTAGCACATCTACACCTTCTAAATCATTTATAATGCCTTCTAAAATCTGATGCTGTTCTGATCGCTCAATTGCTATGAGTACCTCTTCAATATTATTCGATTTTATAACAGAACGCAAATCTTTATAAGAGCCCAAATAAGGAATATATTCTTTTAAAGCATAACCACTTTGATCCATACCATTCACAAAACCAACTATTAAATTTCCACCAGACTTTTTACACTCTGTAAGATTTTTGAACATACCAACCGCACTGTTTCCACCTCCTACGATCAAAGTGTTAAAACCAATATACCTGTTGTGAATTTTATATACTGTAAGCGAAGTAAAAATAAACCTAAAAATATAAGTAGTTATAAAGTGCACCAAGAATAAGATGGCAATCGAGCTGTAATAGTTTTTATAACTAGGGATAAAATCATCTAAAATTGCAACAAAAAAAATGACTAAAACTCCAACAAAAGACTGCAATAAGGTTTGACCAAGTTCAATAAGGCGAGACTTACGGTACACATTTTCATAATAGCCAAAAAGAAAATAAAGTATAAGCCAAAATAAAGTAATTGAAACAACACCAAACAAAAACTGACTATTAAACAAAAAAGGAACATCAGAACCAAATAACTGAGGCTCGACAACTTCCTTTCGGTAAGAGAAAAACAAAACCCATGAGATAGCAGCTGAAAAAGAATCTAAAACCAGATACTTTAAGCGTTGTAATTTTCTATTCATTACTGTTCTTGGAGCCATTTAATATTATCAAAATAAAATGATGCGGTTTCACTTGATGAAGACTTAACAGTACCAATAAAAATTCCAAACTCATCACTAGAGTTACCCAAATTTACTTGATAAGTTGTATGAACATAAATCTTATTCCAATCTTCACTAGGATTTATTTGTATAGACTCATACAAATCTATTAAACCTGTTTCTGCAGACTTTACTGCTACACCTAACTTAAAAGAATGATCACAGCGGTAATTCATCTCAAGCATACTTGCATTATAGAGACCATTTAAAGGAACAAATTCTGCACTCATAATTTCAAAAAAATCATTAGTGTTATCCAAATGAATTTCCCCACTATAACCTTCAAAAGCTAAACTATCGATATTTGTCTTAACCAAGCTTGTATCACTATTTTCTGTGGATTCTATAACTGCTCCGGCATCTTCAAAATCCTCTACAAACAAAAACGCAATATTTTCTTTATATGATGTTGTTGCTTTTAAAACCACCATGCTATCTTTATGAAGATTTACGATGTTAGAAGTAGACGCTTGATAAGTATCACCATCTTTTATATACAAATCACATATTTCAAAAAATGGATAAATAATGCGAGTGGCAGAAATGCCGTTTGCTTTAATTCCAGATGATACTCTAAATTCATGAGCACCATCAGCAAGAATAGGAATAGTACAAGGCAACTCAAATGCACCCAAAAAGCTACCATCCATAGTAACCCAAGCATCTGTTAATTTTTGAGAATCTGATCCTTCAAAAGAATCAGTTTCTAAATCAATCGATTCAATATGAATATAAGATGGGATTTCAGCCTTGAATTGATCTTTTGTACATGAACTAAATACAACTGCAATTAATATAATCAAAACCTTTCTATGCATTGGGCAACGTTTTAGTAATTCTTTCGTTAATTTTTCCCATAACAGTATAAGCAACACGTAAAGCTTTACATCCATCATTTAACGTTACAAGAGGCAAACTATTGTTCTGAATAGCCTTAGCAAAAGAAACCAATTCTTCTTTTATAGCATTA
>NTKG01000032.1 GCA_002457305.1 Bacteroidetes bacterium MED-G21
GATGTGTGTTTTACTGTGCTCAGTAAGTCACAAATCATGCAATTGGATCTTTTTGAACACATGATTATTGATAGTATTATTTATCGCAATGAAACTTGTACATATTTTCGAGAGTATGATGCATTCTTTATTAAATTCCCTGAAACATTTAAAGTAGGTACTCAGCATCAAGTTAGGGTGTATTATCACGGATCACCTATAGAGGCGCTAAACCCACCTTGGGATGGTGGTTTTGTGTGGAAAGAAGATACTGCTGGATTGCCCTGGGTTGGCGTTGCTTGTCAGGGTATGGGGGCTTCTTCATGGTGGCCTTGCAAGGATCATTTGTCTGATAAGCCAGACAGTGTTCGTGTGACTTGTTCAGTTCCAAAAGAGCTTAGATTTGTTGGGAACGGGAATTTAGAAAGTGATTTTGAAGAAGCAGAAAAAAGAATTTCTACTTGGAAAGTATCTTATCCTATAAATACATATAATATATCACTTAATATTGCCAATTACAGTCATCTTAAAGATGAATATGTTAGTAATTTAGACACGCTCTCATTAGATTATTATGTGCTAAAAGGGAATGAAAAAATTGCTCAAAAGCAGTTTGAGCAAGTTAAACCCATGCTTGCTGTTTATGAAGTGCTTTTTGGTCCTTATCCTTTTTGGGATGATGGCTATGCCCTGGTAGAAACATCTTATTTAGGTATGGAGCATCAAAGTGCTATAGCATATGGGAATAAGTTCATGCCAGGTTATTTAGGTCGTTATCCTGGAGATATGGATTTCGATTTTATTGTGATTCATGAGTCAGGTCATGAGTATTGGGGTAATAGTGTAAGCATGAATGATATAGCCGATATGTGGATACACGAAAGTTTTTGTACTTATTCAGAAGCTTTGTATGTCGAAAAAATATATGGTTATGAGAAGATGCTAGCGTATCTGGTTTATCAAAGGGATTTTATTGATGGAGGTAGCCCAATTTTGGGACATAGGGATGTTAATAGTGAAGGTAATTCTATTGATATGTATTACAAAGGCAGTTGGATGTTACATTCTATTCGTAATACAATTTCAAATGATTCATTGTGGTTTTCAATCTTGAAAGGTCTCGCTCAGAAGTTCGAAAAGGGCAGTTGTGATGGTGCTGATGTCATTGATTATATCTGTAATAAGTCAAACATAGATTTAAGGCCTATATTTAATCAATATCTTTCCTATTCGGATTTACCCGTGTTTAAGTATAAGTTTAAAAAACAAAAAGGTGTAATGCGTTTTTATTATAAGTGGGATGCAGCATCTAAATTGTTTGATATGCCTATACAAATTCGTCTTTATGGTGAGAAAGATGTAAGGCTTTTACCAAGTGCAAAATATAAGTTTATTGAAATTGAAAATGCGACTCAAACTGATGTGGAATTTTTGGATTCCTTATTCCTATTCGAAAAAAAACGAGATTAAATACGATTGGTTTGTGTACTAACAGAAATGTTTTTAAATTTGCAGACTATTAAAAAGAAGAGAAATGGCAAAGAAAGGTAATAGAGTTCAGGTAATCTTGGAATGTACAGAGCACAGAAAGTCTGGTCAACCAGGAGCTTCTCGTTACATTACTACGAAGAATAAGAAAAACACTCCAGATCGTATGGAGTTAAAGAAATACAATCCTGTATTGAAAAAAATGACGGTTCACCGTGAAATTAAATAAGTAGAGTTATGGCTAAGAAAGTAGTAGCATCCTTACAGAAAAGAGGCGCCAAAGATATTACAAAGGCGATTAAAATGGTGAAATCCGAAAAGACAGGTTCATATTCATTTCGTGAGGAAATTGTAAATAAAGACAAAGTGAAAGATTTCTTTGCTAAGAAATAAGACACTTTTTTTAAGAGAATAAAAGCTTCTTTCTATCTTTGAGAGAAGCTTTTTTTATATGTAGAAATTCATATTATGGGAATATTTAGTTTTTTTTCTAAGGAGAAGAAAGAGAAATTAGACAAGGGACTGGAAAAAACAAAAGAGAGTGTTTTTTCAAAACTTACTCGAATTGTTGCAGGGAAATCAAAAGTAGATGCTGAGGTTCTAGATGATTTAGAGGAGGTTCTGATTACTTCTGATGTTGGTGTTCAAACTACTGTAAAAATCATTGAACGTATTGAATCACGTGTAGCTAAAGATAAATTCTTAGGAACATCTGAACTCAATTCAATACTTAGAGAAGAAATATCAGAACTCTTGTCTGAAAATCATTCTGAAGAATTACAAGACTTTTCTATACCAGATAAAAGGCCTTACGTTATTATGGTTGTTGGCGTGAATGGTGTTGGTAAAACAACAACTATTGGTAAGCTGGCATATCAACTTAAGAAAAAAGGTTTTAACGTTGTGTTAGGTGCAGCTGATACTTTTCGTGCTGCAGCAATAGAACAATTAGAAATTTGGTCTGAAAGAGTAGGCGTGCCAATTGTGAAACAAAAAATGGGTTCAGATCCAGCTTCTGTTGCTTTTGATACTCTTCAATCAGCTACAACACAAGGCGCTGATGTTGTAATTATAGATACAGCAGGAAGACTTCATAATAAAGTAAATCTAATGAATGAATTAGGGAAAGTTAAAAAAGTAATGCAGAAGATTGTATCTGATGCCCCGCATGAAATTTTACTTGTATTAGATGCGTCTACTGGTCAAAACGCTATTGAGCAGGCCAAACAATTTACACTAGCAACTGATGTTAACGCATTAGCACTTACAAAGCTCGATGGAACAGCAAAAGGTGGTGTTGCTATTGGTGTGTCAGATCAATTTAAAATTCCAGTAAAATATATTGGTGTTGGAGAGGGTATAGAGGATCTTCAACCTTTTAATAAGGGTGAGTTTGTAGATTCTTTATTTAAGTAAAGCCTCAAATTATGAGAACAAAGTCCCACAAAAAAAATAAGATCAATGTTGTTACATTAGGCTGCTCAAAGAATATTTACGATTCTGAAGTATTGATGGGGCAGTTAAAAGCTAACAATATGGAGGTGGCGCATGAGTCGGATTCTCAAGAAAATGACATTGTTGTTATTAATACCTGTGGCTTTATTGATAATGCCAAAGAGGAATCCGTTAATACTATTTTGGATTTTGTAAAACGAAAGCAAGAAGGTTCAGTAGAAAAAGTTTTTGTTACGGGTTGTTTGTCTGAGCGTTATAAACCTGATTTAGAAAAAGAAATTCCGGATGTTGACCAATATTTTGGAACCACAGAGCTTCCTAAACTATTAAAAGCCTTAGGTGCAGATTATAAGCATGAATTAATTGGAGATCGATTAACAACAACCCCAAAGCACTATGCTTATTTGAAAATTGCTGAAGGTTGTGATCGGCCCTGTTCTTTTTGTGCCATTCCTTTGATGCGTGGAAAGCATGTTTCCAAAACGATTGAGGATTTGGTTGCGGAATCTGAAAAGTTAGCTAAAAATGGAGTTAAAGAATTAATTCTCATTGCTCAGGATTTGACTTATTACGGTTTAGATATTTATAAGAAGCGTCGTTTAGCTGATTTGTTGTTGGCTCTGAAAGATGTTGAGGGTATTGAATGGATTCGCCTTCATTACGCATTCCCTACAGGATTTCCACAAGATGTTTTAGATGTTATTCGTGATGAAGAAAAGCTTTGTAATTATATTGATATTCCTTTACAGCATATTGCTGATGATGTATTAAAATCTATGAAGCGTGGAACGACTTTTGAAAAGACGAATTCACTTTTGAGAGATTTTCGAGAAAAAGTACCCGGAATGGCTATTCGTACTTCTCTAATCGTTGGTTATCCAGGTGAAACTGAAAAAGACTTTGAAATTCTTAAGAATTGGGTGCGAGAGACTAAATTTGACAGATTGGGTGTGTTTACTTATTCTCATGAAGAAAATACATCTGCTTACGATTTAGAAGATGATGTCCCTGCAGAAGTGAAAGCTGCAAGAGCAGAAGAGATCATGGCGATTCAGCAAGAGGTATCTATGCGTTTGAATGGTGAGAAAGTGGGTAAAGAATTTAAAGTTCTTATTGATCGTAAGGAAGGAAATTTCTTTATAGGTCGTACAGAATTCGATTCTCCGGATGTAGATAATGAGGTCTTGATTGATGCTAGTAAACATTTTGTGCGTCAAGGAGATTTTGTTCAAGTTAAAGTATATGAGGCAAGTGATTATGATCTCTTCGCCGAACCTGTTGAATGAGAGTAGAGAGAATTTCATATCAACAAACGAATTTTTTTTCAAAATTCATCCTTGATTATATATCAGGTGAAGCGTGTCTAAGTCCTTTTTATCATAGAGCACCAAAACTTTCAAATTTTAAAGCCCAAATTCAGGAAAAGCAGAACCAATTTGTAAATAGAGCGGTGCTGGTTGAAGAGTTAAGTCAGCAATATTCATTGATAGATACTTCAGATTCTGTTACTCGTAACATCCAATCTCTCCTTCAAGAAAATACTTTTACAGTAGCTACAGGGCATCAGTTGTGTTTGTTTACAGGGCCCCTTTATTTTATATATAAAATTATTACGACGATTAATTTGTCGGAACAATTGAAGTCGGAATATCCTGAATATAATTTTGTGCCAATCTATTGGATGGCTTCCGAAGATCATGATTTTGATGAGGTGAATCACGTTCATCTTTTTGGAAAAAAAATACAATGGAATCAAGATCAGAAGGGCGCTGTTGGGGCACTGTCTACTCAATCTATGCAATCTTTTTTCGATCAATTGAAACCAATACTTGGTGATTCTAAAAATGCTAAAGATTTGTATTGTTTGTTATCTGATTCATATTTGGAGAATAAAGATTTGGCAAGTGCTACACGTTATCTCGTGAATTCACTATTTTCAAAATACGGCTTGATAGTATTAGATGCTGATTCGCCGAATTTGAAAAAAGAAGCAATCCCTCTTATTAAAAGAGATGTACTTGAACAGTCAAATTATCCTCTAATTCAAAATACGAATCAAGGTTTGGGAGAAGTTCAGGCTTATGTTAGACCTATAAATTTCTTTTATTTACAAAAGGGTAGTAGAAATAGGATTGAGCAACAGGGAAAAGATTTTATAGTTTGTAATTCTGATCTAAAATTCTCTAAAGAAGGCTTGCTTTCAGAGATTGAAAGCCATCCAGAACGATTTAGTCCAAATGTGTTACTTCGTCCTTTATTTAAAGAGCTCATACTCCCTAATTTAGCTATGATAGGTGGCGGTGCGGAAGTGAATTACTGGATGCAATTAAAATCTACTTTCTCGTTCAATAAAATAGTTTATCCTATTTTGATGTTAAGGAATTCAGTTTTAATAGCTAATGATACAATTTCTAAAAAAGTTAACACTCTAGGTTTTGATATCTCCGACTTTTTTTATGATGATGTTGAACTACACAAAATGTATGTGTCTAGAACTTCTGATGTTGATATTAATATTAACACAGAGTTAGTGAAGTTAGATGATTTATTTTCCTCATTGCTCTCTAAAACTAATGATGAAGGTATGAAATCGTCTATACTGGCAGAAAAACAAAAACAAGTGAATGCTTTAAAGAAGATTGAGCATAAATTACTTAAACTTGAAAAACAAAAGCATCAAAATGCGCTTTCTCAAATATCAGTGATAAAAACAAAATTGTTTCCTAAGAATCTACTACAAGAGCGGCAAGAGAACTTCATTCCTTTTTATTTGAAATATGGTGTCGAATTTTTTGATTTATTAAAAAAAGAATTGAAGCCCTTTGAATATACATTTACTTTAATCAGTGATCAATAGATGTATTACAAATAATTAATTTTGTATTCATGGCTCATTGATTATAAGTCCAACGAAATTTATTTTAAGTTGTTTTTTGTAAATTGCATTACTTTTAACTTTAATATTGGTATAGCATGCAACTGTACAATAAACTAAGTGCGAAAGAAAGATCTGCTTTAATTGATCAAGCAGGGAAAGATCGCCTTACCATCTCTTTTTACCAATATGCTAAGATTGGTAATCCCCAGGTTTTTAGAGATACATTATTTATTAAATGGGATTCTTTGGGTGTCCTTGGACGTATTTATGTTGCCAATGAAGGTATTAATGCTCAGTTGTCTCTCCCTGCAGATAAATTTAGAGCGTTTAAGACCCATTTAGATACAATTACGTTTTTAAAAGATATTCGATTGAATATTGCCAGAGAACAAGATAATAAGTCATTTTTAAAACTTAAGATTAAGGTCAGAAACAAGATTGTAGCTGATGGATTAGATGATGAAACTTTTGATGTAACAGATATTGGCGTTCATCTTAAGGCTGCAGGTTTCAATCAAATAATTGATGATCCCAATACTGTTCTAATAGATATGCGTAATCACTATGAAACAGAAATTGGACATTTTAAAAATGCAGTAACACCTGATGTAGATACATTTAGAGAGTCTTTGCCAATTATTGAAGAAGACTTAAAAGAACATAAAGAAGATAAGAATTTAGTGATGTATTGTACTGGTGGTATTCGTTGTGAAAAAGCAAGTGCTTATTTTAAGCATAAAGGATTTAAAAAAGTTTACCAGTTAGAAGGAGGTATTATTGAATATGCACGTCAGATTGAAGATGAAGGATTAGAAAATAAATTTTTAGGTAAAAATTTTGTTTTTGATGAACGAAGGTCAGAGCGTATTTCGGATGATGTGATTTCAAATTGTCACCAGTGTGGTGCTCCATGTGATTCGCATTCGAATTGTGCAAATGTAGCATGTAATTTATTGTTTATTCAATGTGAAACATGCAAAGAAGAGACTGATAATTGTTGTTCAAAAGCATGTAAAGAGATTGTTAGCCTGCCTTTTGAAGAACAAAAAGCGCTTCGTAAAGGTAATCCTGATAGTAATAAGATCTTTAATAAAGGTAGATCTAAAAATTTGATTTTTAAGAAATAGTAATATGATTGCCAGTTATTATAGAGCATTATTTACTCTTGAGAATAACTTAGATGTTTTATTTATGTTTATAAATATTTGATAAAATGGGAGCAGAAAAATTAGAAGTTCTTTTTCAAGAGCGTATTGATGCAAATGAAAAAATAGAACCAAGAGATTACATGCCTGAGGAATACAGACAGCATTTAATTCGACAAATGTCTCAGCATGCACATTCTGAAGTTATAGGAATGCAGCCAGAAGGAAATTGGATTACAAGAGCTCCCAGTCTAAGGGCTAAGAAAATTTTATTAGCTAAAGTTCAAGATGAGGCAGGTCATGGCTTATATATTTATAGTGCTACAGAAACGCTTGGTATTACACGTGATGAACTTATTAGTAGATTGCATAAAGGCAAAGCAAAGTATGCAAGTATTTTTAATTATCCTGCTTTAACCTGGGCTGATATGGGTGCTATAGGTTGGCTAGTAGATGGTGCAGCAATTACCAATCAGGTTTCTTTGCAAAAAACATCTTATGGACCGTATTCTCGCTCTATGGTGAAAATATGTAAGGAAGAAAGTTTTCATCAACGACAAGGTTATGAGATTATAGCTGCTATGGCGAAAGGAACAACAGAGCAAAAAGAAATGGCTCAAGATGCTTTAAACCGTTTTTGGTGGCCATCTTTAATGATGTTTGGACCTCATGATAGTGATTCGCCTCGAACAGGAAATGCTATGAAGTGGAAAATTAAGAGAGAGTCTAATGATGTTTTAAGACAACGATTTATTGATAAGACTGTTTCTCAAGCAGAGTTAATTGGTCTTACCATTCCAGATCCAGATTTAAAATGGAATGAAGAGCGAGGTTCATATGATTTTGGTGAAATTGATTGGGATGAATTTTGGTCTGTTGTAAAAGGAGGTGGACCATGTAATCTAAAAAGATTAAATCACCATAAAAAAGCTCATAATGATGGTGCTTGGGTGAGAAAAGCAGCAGCAGCACATGCTAAAAAACAATTAAATAAATAATCTTATGGAGGAAATTCAAGATACCCAAGGTGAGTTATGGGAAGTATTTATTCAATCAAAGAAAGGCCTTCCTTTTAAGCATGTAGGTTCAGTTCATGCATTTGATAAAGAAATGGCTGTTCAGAATGCACGTGATTTATATACTAGGCGAGGAGAAGGTAAAGGTATGTGGGTTGTTCCAGCAACTTCTATTGTTGCCGTTGATCCATCAGATGATCAAAGTTTTTTTGAACCTGCAGATGATAAAGTTTATCGTCATCCAACTTTTTATGAATTACCTGATGGGATTAAAAACATGTAAGTATGGATAAGTCTGATTTATTTAAATTTTGTTTAAGATTGGGTGATAGCTGTTTAATAATGGCACATCGTCAATCTGAAATGTGTAGTAAAGGTCCTTTTCTTGAAGAAGATATAGCTCAAACTAATTTAGGATTAGATTTATTAGGTCAGGCTGAAGCTTTGCTTATATATGCTGCTAAACTTGAAGATAAAGGTAGAACTGCAGATGATTTGGTTTACAAAAGACCCGAACGTGATTTTTATAATTTTATGCTTACCGAACAACCTAATACAGATTTTGCCTTTGCGGTTGTTCGTCAGTATATTATGGCATTGTATTTAGATAAAGTATATGAAACACTTTCAAATGTCGATGACGAAACACTTTCTGGAATTGCTTTAAAGGCTTTAAAAGAAATATCTTATCACAAAAGTCATTTAGGCATGTGGGTAACGCGTTTAGGTGATGGTACACATGAAAGTCATGAACGTGTTCAGACAGCGTTTAATGAGCTTTGGATGTTTCTTGGCGAGTTGTATGAAGAAGATGAGTTAGATATTAAAATGCAGCATGCAGGTTTTGCTATTTCTGGAGATGAAATGAAAAGCTATTTGTTTTCAGAAATTAGTTCTTGTCTTACTAAAGCGACTCTTTCAATACCTGAATCTATATACATGACTACCGGCAGTAAAAAAGGTATCCATACTGAGTATTTGGGTTATTTACTTACAGAGATGCAATATCTTCAACGTGCATATCCTGATGCTAATTGGTAAGAATAAGTGTCTTTGGTAGAAAATAAAAAACTTATTTATAGATATTTGTCAGAAATATCTGATCCTGAAATCCCTGTTATTAATATTGTTGAGATGGGTGTTGTTAGAGATGTATTGTTTCATGGTTCAAAGCTTGAAATAAAACTAACGCCTACTTATAGTGGTTGTCCAGCTATGGATATGATTCATCAATTGGTTGAGGAAAAGTTACATAGTAAAGGTTATAATTCTGTAGAGGTCACTTTAGTTTACAAACCTGCATGGACAACAGATTGGATGAGTGATGAAACAAAACAGAAACTCGCGAGATATGGTATTGCACCTCCTTTAGGTAAAGTTGCTTCTAAAAAAACGCTTTTAAATAATGAACATGTTTCATGCCCTCAATGTGGTTCAAAAAATACTGAGATGAAAAGTATGTTTGGGTCGACTGCCTGTAAAGCACTTTACGTTTGTAAAAAATGCTTAGAGCCTTTTGACTATTTTAAATGTATTTAAGAATAGATTAACAATAATAATTGGATTAATTTAATTTAACGATTGTGTTTTATTCTTGGAATGTCTATTTTAGGAGTGAATAGAAAAAGTGATATTTTGAGTTTAGCTGAACAGTTAAAAGGCAAGTTGCCTTTCCCATTTGAGACTATTGCAGTAGCAGTAAATTTTTCTCCCCGATACAGGTCTGTAATAAAAGAGGCAGCTCGTATTGCTTACTTATATAAATCTAACTTGATTTTAATTCACATAGGTGCTTTAGAAACTGATCAAAAGAAGAAAATATCAGATTGTGTATTGGATTGTCATATTAATGAATCGAATTTTAAAATCATAGATCAGCAAGGCCCAGTTATTAGTACGATTTTAAATGTTTGTAAGGATAATATTGTTGATTTACTCATTTTAGGTGCATTAAAAAAAGAATCTGTTATTGAGCATTATGTAGGATCAATTGCAAGAAATATTTCTCGGAATGCAAAGTGTTCTGTTTTACTGATTCCTAATCCAAAAGAGCGCCCTCATGCATATCATAAAATAGCTGTTTCTGCTATAGATTTACCTAAAACATCTCTTACAATGTCTACAGCTGTTTATATGGCAAATCAAGAAGAGGCAGAAGTACTTCATGTCGTCAGTGAAGAGTATCTTCCTATGTTTGAAAGTGCTTATGCAGATTGTTCTACTGATATGGAACATGATAATTTAAAGTTAGAATTTGTTGAGCAATGCAAAAAAAGAATGAGGTCTTTGCTAGATGAAATTCCAGGCGCTTCATCAGTAAATATTAAAAAGAGAGTCATATTTGGTAAACCTGGACACTCAATTCATGTTTTTGCCAATTCTTGTAAGCCAGATTTACTTGTAGTCAATTCCCCCAAAAAGCATTTAGGTATTCTCGATCGATTATTTCCTCACGATCTGGAGTATTTATTAGAAGACTTGCCGTGTAATTTATTAATAGTTCATCCAAGAGGGTTTTAGATATGGTAAAATTGGGACATCACGACATGATAATTTTTTTAATTGCATTTGGTCTGATATTGATTATTGCCAGACTGTTTGCTGAACTTTTTAAAAAATTTAAACTTCCTTCTGTTTTGGGAGAAATTATAGCAGGAATACTATTAGGACCTTCAGTCTTAGGTTTTTTTTCGCCAGAGAGTTTTGAGTATTTATTTCCTTTTATTTCGCATCCGGAATTTACAACAAATATACCTGTGCAATATGCTATGGATGCATTAATTAACATTTCAGTTATTATGTTGCTTTTTGTTGCAGGAATGGAGGTTCAGTTGCCTTTGGTTGTTGAACAAGGAAAAGTAGCTTTGTCTACCACCTTTTTCTCTATGTTAATACCTATTTGTGTTGGTTATTTAGGTGTCCAATTCCTTCCAGATTTATTCATGGCCAATACTAAAGATCTTGGTTTGGTGGGATTCTTTATAGGGGTCGTCTTGTCTATAACAGCTTTACCCGTTATAGCTAGGATTTTGATTGATATGAAGCTTTTTAAAACCCGCATAGGAATGACGATTATTGCTTCTGCGATGTTAATTGATCTATTAGGTTGGTTGATTTTCTCTGTTTTACTTAGTATTATCAAAGATGGAAAAGCCGGTTCAGATCTTACTTATACGCTTGTTTCAATAGTCTTGTTTGGCGGATTTATGTTAATTGTTGGTTCTCGTTTGATTGATAAGAGTTTACCTTGGGTGCAAACAAAGTTTTCATGGCCAGGTGGGGTTTTAGCCCTATCTTTTGGACTCTGCTTTTTGGGAGCTGCTTTTACAGAATCTATTGGTATTCATTCAATTCTTGGTGCTTTTATTGTAGGTATTGCATTTGGTGATTCAGCTAATTTAAGAGACCGAACTCGAGAAATAATACACCAATTTGTTACAAATGTTTTTGCACCTCTTTTCTTTGTTTCTATCGGTCTTTATGTCAATTTTGTCGAGAATTTTAATTTGATATTAATATTAGCTTTATTGGCTTTAGCCTATTCTAGTAAAATTCTAGGTGCTCATCTAGGAGCCCGAATAGGAGGTTTATCTATAAAAGATTCATGGACAGTTGGTGTTTCTATGAATACTCATGGAGTTTTAGAAATAATTTTGGGCTCTTTAGCAATGTCTGTTGGCCTTATTAATGAAGAAGTTTTTGTTGCTATTGTTGTACTTGTTGTCGTTAGTATTATTACATCTGCTCCAATGATAAAGAGAACGATTAATAAATAGAATTTTCGATATTTCTCTTTCAAAATATCTATACATTTGCCCTTTGATATTGACTTATGGAAAATCAAAATACTGCTTTAACGCATATTCATGAATCATTAGGTGCTAAGATGGTTTCTTTTGCTGGATATAAGATGCCTGTTCAGTATCAGGGTGTTAATATTGAACATATTAATGTTCGAGAGAATGTTGGCGTTTTTGATGTCTCTCATATGGGTGAATTTATTATACGTGGTTATGGTGCTTTTGATTTGGTCCAAAAAATTACATCTAATGATGTTTCGAAACTTATTGATGGTAAGGTTCAGTATTCATGTTTACCTAATGGAAAAGGTGGTATTGTAGATGATCTTTTGGTATATAGAATGAATAATGATTGTTATTTGTTAGTGGTCAATGCTTCAAACATCAAAAAAGATTGGGATTGGATTTCGATGCATAATACGGATGATGTAGAGATGGAAAACATTTCTGATAAAACATCACTATTAGCTGTTCAGGGACCAAAAGCTACATTGGTACTTCAAAACCTTACAGATATGAATATTTCTGATATGAAGTACTATACATTCCAGAAAGGAACTTTTGCCGGAAAAGAGAATATTCTGATTTCTACCACAGGGTATACAGGCGCCGGAGGTTTTGAAATATATTTCAAAAACGAAGATGCCGAAGAGGTATGGAATGCTGTATTTAAAGCTGGAAATCCTCATGATATTTTACCTGCTGGATTGGCAGCAAGAGATACTCTTCGTTTGGAAATGGGATTTTGTTTGTATGGAAATGACATTGATGATTCGACTTCTCCTATTGAGGCAGGTTTAGGCTGGATTACTAAATTTACTAATAATTTTGTAGACTCAGAATATTTAAAAAAACAATACGAGTCTGGAGTAACACGATGTTTAGTTGGTTTTGAACTTCTTGATCGTGGTGTTCCTAGAAATGGATACGATGTGTGTAATGGTTTAGGGGAGAAGATTGGAGTTGTAACCTCTGGAACCATGTCACCAAGTTTAAAGAAAGCTATTGGCCTCGCATATGTTACAAAAGAAATGAAAGATTTAGGTACTGAGATTTATATTTCAGTTAGGAATAAACAATTAAAGGCAAAAGTGGTTTCGTTACCATTTTATAAAAAATAATATGGCGAAAAGAAATATCCAAGTTTGTATGACACCTGAACTCTTTAGCCTTTATGCTGATAAGAAGAGTATAGTAGTAGTAATAGATGTATTAAGAGCTACATCTTCTATGTGTATTGCTTTTGAAAAAGGTGTGGAAAAATTAATCCCAGTTAGTACAGTAGAAGAAGCATTAGAATATCGTAATGGTGATCGAAATTATATTTTAGCAGCAGAGCGAAATGGGAAGCCTGTAAAGAGTTTTGATTTTGGAAACTCACCTCAAGTGTATCTCGATATGGATGTAAAGGGAAGGTCAGTAGTTATGACAACAACTAATGGAACAAAATGTATAAATATTGCTAAAAAAGATCATGATGTTGTGGTTGGTTCATTCTTAAATTTAGATGCTATAGCTAAGTGGTTGATTAAACAAGATCAAGATGTTATTCTTTTCTGTGCTGGATGGAAGGGTCGATTTAATCTTGAAGATACTCTTTTTGCTGGAGCCCTAGTGGATTTGTTAATTGCGTCAAATTTATATGATAATTCATGTGATGCAGCACAAGCATCTGTAGTGATGTGGAATGCCGCAAAGTCAGATTTATTTTCGTTTTTGAAAAATTCTTCTCACCGAAAAAGATTATCAAAATTAAATATTGACTCGGATGTTCATTTTTGTTTGAAACTTAATCAAACTGATAAAATACCAATATTGAAAGGTGATGTTTTAGTAGTTGATAATGAATGATAAAGTTGATTCGATTCTTTGTTTGTAGTTCCTTATTCTTACTGCTTTGTTCTTGGGGGTTTTATGCTCATAAATCAATTAATAAGCATGCTGTTTTCGCATTACCTTCAGAAATGAATTCATTTTTTATTCATCATATTTATGATTTAGAACAGCGCTCGGTAAATGCAGATAAAAGACGCTATATTGATTCTGCTGAAGCCTGTAAGCATTATATAGATATGGATTTATACGGTGCGAATCCGTTTGATTCGGTTCCAATAAGCTGGTTTGATGCAAAAGAAAAATATTCTGTAGATACACTTATTAATAGAGGGATTTTACCATGGGTGATTTATTGGGAGTATCATAAATTGATTGCTGCTATGGATACTGGTTCTGTGATTGATGTTGTAAAATATGCTGCTGATCTAGGTCATTATGTTGCTGATGCATGCGTACCATTACACACTACTTATAATTATAATGGTCAGCATACCAATCAAGATGGAATACATTCTTTATGGGAAAGTAAAATCCCTGAACTTGTAAATGATTATGATTATTATATAGGAAAAGCAGTATATTTGGATAGGCCTTTGAGATTTTCTTGGAGCTTGGTAAGAGAGAGTTTTGAACTTGTAGACACAACATTAACTTTAGAGAAAAATCTTTCTAAAACATATCTTGAAGATAATAAATACATGCCTTTTAATAAAAATTCTGAAATGACTCAACAGTATTCTTTGGAGTACATATTGGATTATAATGATATTTTAAATGGAATGGTTGACAAACGAATGAAACGGGCTGTCTTTGCGACTGCTTCTTTTTGGTATTCTGCATGGGTTGATGCAGGTCAACCTGATCTAATGAAACTTAAAAATATCGATGCTATTGATAAGCTCAAAAAAAATCAAATAATTAGACCAAAGAGAACTCATGAGTAAACTTGATAAATATAAAAAAGTCATTTCTAAAGAAGATATAAGTTCTCTTGATCTTGGGCGATATCTGGGAGAAATTGTTCTTGTTGATACAGAGAATGCTTTACATAAAGCTTGTGAAGAAATTACAAAATGTTCTATTATTGGTATCGATACCGAAACAAAGCCTTCTTTTAAAAAGGGTGTTGTAAATTCTGTAGCACTACTTCAGATTGCAACTGATAAAAGAGTTTATATCATACGTTTGAAATCGGTAAATATGAGTTCTGAATTGGCCACCATTTTTTCAAATAAAAATATTATCAAAGTTGGTATTGCTGTAAGAGATGATTTAAAGGATTTGAAAAAAATTCATCCTTTTGATGAAAAAAGTGTTGTAGACTTAAATATTTTGGCACCAGAATTAGGATTTGAAAGCATTGGAGCTAAAAAATTATCGGCTTTAGTTCTAGGATTTAGAATTTCAAAAAGACAACAAGTATCTAATTGGGAATTGGAAGAACTTACACAAGCTCAAATTAATTATGCAGCTACAGATGCTTGGATCTGTAGAGAGATATATTTAAGATTGACATAGTAAATCCTCTAGTTCTTGTCGTTCAATTTCGAAAGATTTTTTTAAGAATTCTATCTCTTTTTTGATTTTGGTTTGGTCTACTTTATCGTTTGTTTTTTTTCCAACCAACATAATGTTTTTCCTAGTGTGTTCATTAGAAATAAATTCAAACGCTTTTGTTTTATAGCCCTCTTTTTCCATGATTAGAGTTCTAAGTGTATCCGTTAGCATCTCTGCCTGACGCTCTTTGAAAATTCCGTGTTTGGTGATTGAGTTGAATTTTGAACGCTCTTTCATATCTCTCCGAACTTGTTTATGACAGCATGGGGCACATACAATCAGGTTTGCATTGGATTTAATTCCTTTGAAAATAGCACTATCAGTTGCTGTGTCACAAGCATGAAGTGCAATGAGTATATCAACCTCATCTGATTTAAAATCGTTTATATCTTTTGAAACAAATTCTAATCCATTAAACCCACAAGCTTCTCTTATTTCCATACACAGAGAAACCAGTTCAGGTCTCAATTCTACTCCTATCATTTTAATATTTTGTTTTAGCGAATTTGTAAGGTAATCGTATAGCGCAAAAGTGAGATATCCTTTTCCAGAGCCCATATCTACTATATGCTGAGTTTTAGAGGGATCTAATTTAGTGAGCCAAGAGCTCATCAACTCTACATATCTATTAATTTGTTTGTATTTGTCTTGCTGTTTGTCTTTTACTCTCCCATTATTGTCACATACGCCCAGCATTTGCAGATACTTGTTGTTTTCACTTTTAATAAGGTAATTTTTTTCTTTGTTGTGTAAGTTACTAGGCGCATCGCTGTCAGATTTTGAAGAAATTAGTGTACATTTTCCTTTTTTGCTGATCAATAATTGGTGAGACTCAGATGTGGTTTTAAGTTGGGCTTGCAAAAATGAATGACCAATGAGCTCGTATAGATATTCTAATGCTTGTTCAATATCGTAGTTCTTAACTTGATCTTTGGTTTTGTATCTATAGGTAAAGGACAGCTTGTTTTTATTTTTAATATTTACGGGAACAATGTAGATGTTTTTTAAATCTTTCTCTGCTTTGTGTACTTTACTCAAGCTGAGTTTAACGATATTATGCTTAAGGAAAGCATCTTTAAATTTATTAAGAAATGTCTTGATTTCACTGTTTATTTCCATGCTGTGAAGATACATAATTCATCAATTCT
>NTKG01000033.1 GCA_002457305.1 Bacteroidetes bacterium MED-G21
ATAAAAAAGGTGAATTTGCTGCATGATAATGACCTGCAATAAAAAACTCAGCTTGCTTAGCAAACCTCATAAAATTTGATTTATATGCTTTTGGATTATTATAAAAATCAGACTTGCTTGCCTTTTTTCCATCAATACGTGTATTATAATCCATTGTATTTAGGTGAACATAAACTGCTTCATCAAAATTTTGATTTAAAAAATCATCTTTTGAAACTTCTTTTATTCCAATTATATTTATGAGTTCTAGAATTCCATTTCCTACTCTACCAGCACCAGTAATAATAATCTTTGTTTTTGGTAAATTAATTTTTTTCAATTCTAACTCCATCTCCTTTCTGTCCTTGCACATATAGGCAGGTTTTAATTCAAATCTTCCAGTGCGCTTTCCAATCGCTAAAAAACCATTATAACAACCTACAATTCCAGCATATCTTCCAAAACCAATTACTCTTTTACCATTTATATCAGTTAAAACTTCATAATCTACCATTCTAATATTTAATTCTAACATTTTTTTAAGCAACTGTCTATTATAATGTTGCTCTTTAATGGTATGCGAAAAATATAAATACGTTTTTTCAGCAACCAGATCCTTAATTTGAACTTCCTTTACCCCCATCAAAATATCACAATCCGATAAATCTTCTTGTAATTTTATACTTTTAGAAAGATATTGACCATCACTAAAACAGCGAATTTTACTAGGTTGGACTACCAAATTAACGTCAGGATATTGTTGTTTAAATTGGGCACATTGGTCAGGACTTAAAACAACTCTTCTATCAGGCGGAGTCTTGCCTTCTCTTAATATTCCTATTTTCATTTCGTCGGGGCTATTTTTGATTTTCAAAAATACAAATTTGTCAGCATTGACCAATAGTATTTAATATGGTTTCAAAATCCATCTTAAGGAAATTGCATACTGAAAACTGAAGCTGTATCTTTGCATAAGATCATTGAAATTATGGGGATGACTGGCTTTGACAGCAAGATGAATAAGACTGCAAGCATGTCGAGCATGGTGAGATTGGCTCGTAAATATCCAATTCACAAATTTTACATGGCGAGTCTAACTACGCTTTAGCTGCCTAATCTAGGATTAGAACAGCTTTTGCTCAGCGGATAAGAGAAGGTTGATCGCTTTTATTCCATCGAGCATCAGAAAAAGGATGAACTAGTTAATAAGTATTCCTTGACTTATTAGCGAAATTAATAGGATAAGGTTTTGTTTTGGGAATGTATTCTTCCCGATTTAACTCGAAAATTAATTGACTACTAAACATGTAGAAAACTTTCTGATTCCTTGTTTGGACCAGGGTTCGATTCCCTGCATCTCCACATAAAGGATATTTGCAATTAATATGCAGATATCCTTTTTTTTTACTCATATCAAAAATACTATTACAGACCTGAACTTTTTTTTTCAGAAAAATTAACTTTAAAAAGGCTGCATTTAAAGCTTATTACTTATTCTAAAATTAATTATGATCATGCATATAAGTTATCATATCTAAAATTTTATTTGAGTAACCCCATTCATTATCATACCATGAAACCAACTTAAAGAATGTTTTTGAAATTTCTAATCCTGCATTTGCATCGAATACTGAAGTATGGGGATTTGTTACAAAATCAGATGAAACAGATAATGCATCTGAATATGCTAGAACATTTTTTAGTGAACCTTCTGAAGCAGATTTTATTGAATTACAAATATTATGATAATTAGTTTCAGACTTTAAATTAACACTTAAATCGACTACAGAAACATTTGCTACAGGAACCCTAAAAGCCATTCCAGTTAATTTACCATCCACACTTGGTATAATTTTTCCAACTGCTTTTGCTGCACCTGTTGATGATGGAATAATATTTTGGTAAGCTGCCCTCCCTAGTCTCCAATTCTTTTTAGACATTCCATCAACAGCATGCTGAGTTGAAGTTACAGCGTGAACAGTTGTCATTAAACCACTTTCTATACCATATTTATCCTCTAGGACTTTAACAAGTGGAGCCAGACAATTGGTTGTACAAGAAGCATTAGACACAATATTCATATCCTTTTTAAACAAATGATGGTTTACACCATAAACAAACATTGGAGTGTCATCTTTAACTGGAGCAGAAATGATAACTTTTTTAGCACCAGCCTCAAGATGTTTTGAAGCCAATTCTTTTGTTAAGAATAAGCCTGTAGCTTCAACAACAAAATCTATGTCATTATCAGACCAATTTAACTTGGAAGGATTCTTTTCATTCTTAACTACTATTATTTTACCATCAACATTAATGCTGTCTAAATTACTATTCACTTCAACATTTAACATGCCATGAACTGAATCATACTTTAATAAATAAGCAAGATATTCTGCATCAACTAAATCATTAATTGCCACAACCTCAATATTTGGGTTTGTCAAACTTGCTCTAAAAACTAATCTCCCGATTCTTCCGAATCCGTTTATTGCTATCCTTATCATATTTTAATTTTAAAAGTTTTTTATTTCTAAGTTTTAAAAAAAGATTTGATCTTATTTGAATTCACCAAAGGAAAATATAACACTGGAAGATGATTTGCGTTCTCAACATAAAACGAATCATCATTTTGACCTGAAAACTTCCAACTAATTCCTGATATTTTTTTATTAAATACATACTTACTTTACTAAAATACTTTCTAATTCTTCAAGTGACATTCCTTTAGTCTCAGGAACTTTAGAGAAAATAAACATCAAACCTAGAAGGGCAAAAACACCATAAATCAAAAATGTTATACTGGAACCTAAATTACTCAACTCCCAAGGAAAAATAAGCTGAACAACTGAGCTAATAAAAGAATTTACAAAAGCAATTGTTCCTATTGCTAAACCTCTATATTTAATAGGAAATAGTTCAGATAATAATACCCACATGACAGGACCTAATGAGAAAGAAAAACAAGCAACAAAACCTAGGATACCAATTAAGATTAAAGTAGAATCAATTTTGCTTGCAGTTTCTAATATAGCTCCATCATTTTTGCTAAAGATATTACTCCCAAGAATGGTTTTCATCTCATTTTTAAAATCAACATCATTTGTATAGACTTTATTTACAACAGTAATTAATTTTTCTGAATTTAAAAACTTAAACTGATAAACATCTTTCTCAGTTAATTGATAAGTAGCTTCGTTAAAACCATAAGCACATATTAATAAACTAATAGAAACACCTGCAGTTCCAATTAGTAACAAAGGCCTTCTACCCACTCTATCTATTAGATAAATAGCTACAAAAGTAAATATTACAGAAATTGTACTTAATAAAATACCCGATAAAAAAGCAGCATCCGTACCAATACCAGTTTCTTTAAAAATAGAAGTTGCATAAAAATAAACTGCATTAACACCTGTAATTTGTTGTAAAATCCCAACAATTAACCCAACAATTAAAATAAATCGCAAGGACGGTTTAAATAAGTCTTTAATTTTTAATTTGGATTTCTTTTTATATGCAGTACTATTTCCTTCAATCGATTTAATTTCTATGCAACCTCTTTCATTACCATAAAAATTTACCAATATTTCTTTAGCTTTTGACATTTCACCTTTTAAATACAACCACCTTGGACTTTTGGGCACAAAAAATAATAATACAAAATATAATAATGCTGGAATAAATTCAATACCCAACATCCACCTCCAAACATTTTCATCGTTTAAAAAAACACTATCTAAGGTGTTATATTTATTAAAAAAATAATTACTTAGAAAAGCTGCAAAAAAACCAAAAACTATATTGAGTTGCTGAAGAGAAACTAACTTCCCCCTATTTTCTGCAATAGAAATTTCGGCGATATAGATTGGACCTACAACTAAAGCTGCACCAAATGCAAAACCACCAATCATTCTTGCAAAGTAGAGCATTTGATAAGAAAATGCTATTGTAGAAAAAACCGCAGAAACAATATAGAGAAGAGCTATGATAATTAATAATTTTCTTCTTCCTATTATATCACTTATTCTTCCGGAAAAAAGCATAGAAATCATTGCTGCAAATGAAGGAGAACTTACAACCCATCCGGCTTGCATTTCAGTCAAATCAAATTTGGGTATTACATATGTCATTACCCCAGAAATGATTCCTGTATCTAAACCAAAAAGAAAACCGCCTAAGCCCACACTAAGTGAAATAAAAACAATCTGTAATTTAGCTCTCAAAATAAATATTATTTTATTTTTTTATTCTGAAATACGAATATAGTTTTTTTATTGTATTTATTACACATAATATATAAACATGACCTTATAACTAAACTAAATATTAGATATTCATTACAAAAACATTCAATTAATCAATGACTAAAAACATAAATCTTAAATGATAAAAAAATGAATTAAATTATGTAATTTTAACACTTAATATTTTTACTGACTTTTAAGTTGAAAATTGAATATAATTTACACAAGTAAATCATTATATTAAAACTTAAACAAAGTTAATAAATGACAAAAGAAACTACATCTAAAAAATTATTTCTATCAGATATTATCATATTTGGTGGACTTGGAGATTTATCCTTAAGAAAAATTTTACCTGCTATATACTATAGACTACAATCTAAGCAACTTTCAAATGAATGTAAAGTAATTTTAATTTCTCGTCAAGACATTAATAAAAAAGAATTTGAAGATTTATTAAGCGTTAAACTCGAAGAGATCATCAAAGATGCCTCAAAAAAAGATTTAAGCCACTTAATTTCAATTTGTGAATATTATAATGCTGACCTAACTCAAAAAGGTTGTCTCAATAATTTAAAATCATTACTTAGATCTGTAGATAATGTAGTTCGTCTATTTTATTTCTCTGTTTCATCCAGTTTATTCGGATCTATCACAAAAAATTTAAAAGAAGCTCAATTAATCACTCCGAAATCTAGAGTTGTCCTTGAAAAACCTTTGGGGCATAATGGGGAATCCTCTAAAAAAATAAATAATGAAATTGCAGATTACTTTAATGAGTCCCAAATATTCAGAATAGACCATTATTTGGGTAAAGAAACAGTCCAAAATTTGATGGTACTTAGGTTTACAAACAACCTTTACGAGAACGCATGGAATGCACAAAACATAGATAATATACAAATTACCGTATCTGAAAATTTGGGGGTAGGAAATAGAGGTGGCTTTTACGATAAATATGGTGCATTATTAGATATGGTTCAAAACCACTTACTCCAATTAATGTGTCTTGTAGCTATAGAACCTCCTAACATTCTAGATGCCAACACTGTTCGTGATGAAAAACTTAAAGTACTTAAATCCCTTAGACCAATTGATATCGATTTATGTAAAACACATACAGTTAAAGGTCAATATACCAGAGGTAAATTAGACGGGAAAGAAGTAAAGTCATATTTAGAAGACATTGATAAATTTAGCTCAGATACAGAAACATTTGTTGCTATTCGAGCATACATTGATAACTGGCGTTGGGCAGGTGTTCCATTCTATTTGAGAACAGGAAAAAGACTTAGTAGAAAACATTCTCAAATTACAATCAATTTCAAAAACATCCCTCATAATATATTCCCAGGAGGAAAAAGTATTGTAAATAACAAACTAATAATTAATCTTCAACCTGAAGAAAGTATTGAATTAGTTCAAACTGTAAAAACACCTGGTCCTGGTGGGTACCGTTATAAACCAATATCATTAGTTCTAGATTATGGTTCATCATTTAAGGAACGTTTTCCTGAAGCGTATGAAAGATTGTTAATCGATGTGATTAGAGGAAATCAAACATTATTTATGAGAAAAGATGAAGTGGAAGCCTCTTGGGAATGGATTGACTCCATTAATGAAAGCTGGACTAAATCAAATCTTAAAAATCAACTTTATTCCTCTGGCAGCAATGGACCTGGAGATCATATTTTATTAGATAATCATGAATGGAATGAATAATATGCAGTATTTAAGAGAAAATATATTTACAGACAAAGTCCAATTAGAATCATTATTAGCTGAAAAAATAAGTCAAACTCTCGAACAAGAAATTAAAAATATTGGTAAAGCAACTCTACTTGTTTCTGGCGGAAGCACTCCAAAAAAACTATATGAAATTCTATCTAATTCAGAAATAGATTGGAATAATGTAAGCATAGGTCTAGTCGATGAAAGATTTGTTGCTACCGACAGCGATGAAAGTAATGAATTGTTAATTAAAAAACATCTTTTAAAGAATAAAGCCTCTGATGCTAAATTTATTGGACTGATATATAACACAAACGATTATAAGGAAAATTTGAACTTGGCAATTTCAGAGAATAAAGCTTTTTATAAATCAATTACTTGCTGTATTCTAGGAATGGGATTAGATGGGCATACTGCATCTCTTTTTCCTAATTCCAAAGAAGTATACACAGACGACATTGAATATGGGAATAAAATGATTATTAATACTAGAGCCACATCAGAGCCTAGTAATAGAATAAGTTATACAAAAGCGAAAATACTTAGTTCTGAACATTTGTTTTTGTATTTTAACGGCAAAGAAAAGCTAGACGTATTTAATTCTGCAAAACAAAATAAAAATGCATCAATTACACCTATTTCGGCATTTATAAATCAAAAAATAAAAATATTGAATGTGTTTTGCTCAATTTAAACCTAAAATATGAATAATAAAATTATACATATTACAAAACGAATCATAAATCGAAGCAAAAAAAGCAGAGGAAACTACATTAAGTTAATGAAATCGCTTGCTAAAAAAAGTGTCTCTAGATCTGGACTTTCTTGTGGTAATCTTGCACATGCTATGGCAGCATGTTCTGAAACAGATAAGATAAACTTAATGGCTGAGCAAAAAGCCAATATAGGTATTATATCATCATACAATGATATGCTATCAGCTCACAAACCATATGAAAAATATCCTGAGCAGATAAAAACTTATGCTAAAGAATATAATGCTGTGGCACAAGTTGCAGGAGCTGTTCCTGCTATGTGTGATGGAGTGACACAGGGTGAAGCTGGAATGGATTTATCATTATTTTCTAGAGATGTAATTGCCTTATCAACAGCAATTGGTCTCTCTCACAATGTGTTTGACTCAGTATTGTGTTTAGGCATTTGTGACAAAATTGTACCTGGTGAACTTATTGGCGCATTAAAGTTTGGCCATTTACCAATAATATTTGTCCCTGGTGGACCTATGAAAACTGGTATTAGCAATGAAGAAAAAGCAAAAGTGCGTCGGGCATTTGCTTCTGGAGAAATAGATAGACAAGCACTTTTAAAATCAGAATCTAAAGCATACCATTCTTCTGGTACATGCACCTTCTATGGAACTGCAAACAGCAATCAAATGCTAATGGAAATCATGGGGCTTCAATTGCCAGGTTCTTCATTTGTAAATCCAGATACTGAACATAGATCTGCTCTAAACAAAGAGGCTGTTCGTTTGGCTATTGAATCAACAAATCAAGGAAATAACTATAAACCTTTATACGAGATTGTTGATGAAAAAGCCATTGTAAATGCTATTATTGGTCTTCTTGCTTCTGGTGGCTCAACAAACCACACACTTCATCTCATTGCAATTGCTAAAGCAGCAGGTATCATTATCAATTGGGAAGATTTCTCTGATTTATCAGAAATCATACCTTCTTTAGTAAAAATGTATCCAAATGGATCAGCAGATGTAAATTACTTCCATGCTTGTGGAGGTATGCCTTTATTGATAAAAACATTATTAAATGAAGGGCTTTTACATAGAGATGTAAATACAATACTTGGACACGGCTTAGAAAAATTCACTAAAGAATCATACCTTAAAAATGGTGTTTTAACATGGCGCGACTGCCCTAGTGAATCAGCAGACCAATCCGTATTATGTTCGATTGATAATGCATTTGACAAAAGTGGAGGTTTAAAAATCCTTAAAGGGAATCTTGGTGTTTCAGTCATTAAGACATCAGCAGTAAAATTAAAGCACTGGCATGTAGAAGCGCCAGCAATGGTATTTGAAGATCAAAATGAAATTATTGAAGCCTTCAATAAAAAGGAATTATTCAAAGATTTTATTGCTGTTATTAGATATCAAGGTCCTAAAGCTAAAGGAATGCCCGAATTACACAAACTCACTCCTATACTAAGTATACTTCAAAATAATGGTCATAAAGTTGCATTAGTTACTGATGGTAGAATGTCAGGTGCTTCAGGAAAAGTACCAGCTGCAATACACTTATCTCCAGAAGCATCAGATGGTGGGATCTTATCAAAAATAACTAACGGAGATCCATTAATCCTAAATGCTAAAACTGGAGAACTAAACTGCTTAAATGAAAAAGAAGTTCTAAATCGACCAGAAGCAAAAGCACCTAACATTATTCAAGAAGGACACGGTAGAGAATTATTTAAGAACCTTAGAAACTTAGCCTCTAGCAGCGATAATGGGGCCTCTATACTCTTTTAAATTATGGCGCAAAATAGAATAAGACAGTTACTTATAAACCACCCTATTATTCCAGTGGTAAAAATTGAATCTATTGACCAAGTTATACCTTATATAAATCATCTTAGATCTAAAAACATTAACTGTATAGAGATTACGCTTCGAACAAAATGCGCTATTGATGCAATAAAAAAGGCAAAAAAACACTTTGGAGATCAATTTGCAGTTGGGGTTGGTACAGTAATAAATGAAACACAAATTAATGCGGTCATAAACGCAAATGTTGATTTTATTGTCTTACCTGGTGTATTTCCAGAATTAAGAGAACCATTAGAGCAATCTAACATCCCTTTCCTTCCGGGAGTAATGACAGCAAGTGAAATTATGCACGGTGCAAGTTTTGGCTGGAATACTTTCAAATTATTCCCAGCAAATCTTGTTGGAGGAATAAATGGCATCAAAACATTTTCTAAAGTATTTCCTGAAATAAAATTCTGCCCGACTGGTGGAATAAATAAAGGAAATTATCTTGAATTCTTAGCTGAAGAATCAGTTATTTCTATTGGTGGTTCTTGGCTAATTGAAGAGTCATAAATTTTCTCAAACACTCAATTTTACTTAATAGTTTTATTCTTATCGTCGTAGAATTGATAAAATGTAGCAGGTTTACCTTTCTTACCAGTATTATTAGTATGATTTGTCTTTACTATAGAACCTTCTTTTAAAATTTGTTTTCTAAAATTCCGCTTATCAATCTTCTTTCCAGTAATATCTTCATATAATTTTTGCAACTGAGGTAAAGTGAAATTTTTAGGAAGTAATATTGAACTTAATTCATGATTTAATTCTTTTTTCAAATATTTCAAAGCTTCTTCAACTATATTATTGTGGTCAAATGCAAGCTCTGGGATATCATTTACTTTAGCCCATATTTTCTCAAAATAGCCCTCACGTGTAAGGTCACCAATAATCTCATCATTAAAATATGTAGCATCCGAATTAAAATCTTCAATATTCACTAAGGCCATATATCCTACAGTAATTACACGCTCCTCCGGAGCAGCTCTGAACTTTCTAAGCCATTTTTGATCTTTTGGATGTTTTACCCTATTTGGGTCACTAAATATCGAAAACTGCTTTAAATAAATATCACTTATACCAGTAAGGCTCTCTAAAATTCTACTCGCAGCAGGAGATAACTCTTCATCATACTTTATAAGATCACCAGGTAAAGAATTATGATCTTTATAGGCAGCAGTATTAGGATCATATTTACGCTGAATCAATAACACTTTCAAATCTAAATCCGAATCGTACCCAAATAAAACACAATCAACAGAAATATTTATTTGTGACATAACTTTATATCTAAATTTAATCGAATCAAAAGTACCTATCTAATTCTAATTAGAAACTAAACTTTTTATTTTTTCATATAAAAATTTATTCACCTACTTTTTGAATACGTTGTTCAGTGTAATTCCTCCATCTATCTAGAACAGAAAACAAATCTGAAGGTAGTTCAGAATCAAACTCTATCCATTCATTATTTTTTGGATGATTAAAACCTAAGGACTTTGCATGTAATGCATGTCGTGGCATTATTTTAAAACAGTTTTGTACAAACTGCTTGTATTTGGAAAAAGTTGTACCTCTTAATACTTTATCACCACCATAGGTATCATCGTTAAAAAGCGGATGACCAATATGTTTAAAATGCGCACGTATTTGATGTGTACGTCCGGTTTCCAATCTACATTCAACCAAAGTAACATAACCAAAACGCTCTAAAACCGTATAATGCGTAACCGCATGACGCCCATACTCTTCCCCTTCGGGGAAAACATCCATCACTTTTCTATTTCTCAAGCTTCTGCCTATATTCCCAGTAATCGTTCCCTCATCTTGATCAAAATCTCCCCAGACTAAAGCACGGTATCGACGTGAAGTAATGCGATCATAAAATTGCTTTTGTAAATGAACTAATGCTTGCGATGTTTTTGCGACAACAATAATACCGGATGTATTTTTATCAATTCTATGAACTAATCCCGGGCGAGTATCATCTTCACACTCCGCCAACTTGTCAATATGAAACTTTAAAGCATTTAATAATGTTCCTGTATAATGACCATAACTGGGATGAACTACCATTCCGGGCTCCTTATTCACAATAACCAAATGATCATCTTCATAAATAATCGTAACCGGAATATCTTGTGCCACAAGCGTATTATCTCTTTTAGGAAAATCTTTAAGAATTTTTATAACATCCTTCGGTTTAATCTTATAACTAGATTTTACAGGCACACCATTAACAAACACAAAACCTTGATCTGCGAGCTTTTGTATTTTATTACGAGTCATATTCGCAAGTTGATTGACAATGAATTTATCAATGCGCATTGCAACCTGATTATCATCAACAATTTGCTTATGATGCTCGTAAGCTATCTCACCATCAATATCAATTGGTTTTTCTACTTCTTCTTTATCCTTCATCTTAATCGTTTAAGATACTATCTAATCGTGCCTTTAAACTATCTTGTCTCATTAACTCCAACATATCTTCAACAAGTTTCGAACTGTCCTCTGTAAACCATAAATCGACAAAAACACCCAGATCAATATTTTCAGTTCCTTCAATAGGACTTTGTTTGTAGACAAATGCATTCATCGTATCAACAACAGAAGCATCATAATAAAAATCTCCTTTATTTAATGCTAAATTCTGCAATCTTGAAGATATGTGTGAGAATGAAACACTAATTAAATTAGGCATCTCCATCTGCATACCTCTTCCGTTACCAAGAACTAAATCAAGTTTAGTAGCCTTCTCTAACTTATCATTAATTTTAACCACTTCTCCTAAATATCGAACACCTAAAACCACATTTACATGTTCATCTCTCTTGTATATAAATTTGCCGATTCTAAAGCCTTTTGCTTTCAATTCAGAAATGTATTGTCTTGAAGAGTGATCTGTATAATTTGGCAAAGAAATTAAACTGATATTTTTAGGATTAACCGTTAAATAAAGTTCTCTATCTTGCTTAACTCTTGAATTGTGTTTTGGTAGATGATCAATAACCGATCCACGAGGATAATCGGCATTATATGCTCCTGAATCAACAACAGAAAAACGCAATTTTAAAGTTGTTAATGTATCCTCTACTTCTGATATTGAAAAACTTCTAAGATCAGGAACAAGAATGCTCTCTCCATGCATTGTCATTTCACTTATACTCTGAAGTGCTAAATAAACAAAGCTGATTAATATAATAAAACCTAAAAAAACATGAAGGAAAAGTCGTTTCATAAATCGATTTAATTATTTGTAAATATATGAAACAGTTTTAAGTGACCAATACTCACATTAGAGTTCACAAATATCTATTAGTAATTGTATATATTTAGGACTTTAATATCTTAGTATTTATAATATTAAAACTGTGAAAATTACATGAAAAATATTGTTAAAACCACGAATGCACCAGCTCCAATTGGGCCTTATTCTCAAGCAGTAAAATCTGGAAACACCCTGTATACATCAGGTCAAATTGCAATTAATCCAAAAACGGGAAAATTAGAAATGGATTCCATAGAAATAGAAACGCACCAAGTAATGAAGAATATGAAGGCCGTATTGAATGATGCCAATATGACTTTCGATGATGTTGTAAAAACTTCTATTTTCATCTTAAACATGGATAACTTCAGTCTAATAAATGAGATATACGGGCAATATTTTACAAGCAATTTTCCTGCAAGAGAAACAGTAGAAGTAGCGCGTTTACCTAAAAATGTTAATTTAGAAATTTCTATGATTGCAGTAAAAGATTAAACTATATATCTAACCATTTATCAAATAACATTTTATTGCGGTCAGATCTTTTTTCCATTCGAGAAATACTAAATTTAGGATAATGAGATGTATTCGTTAAAACCAATTCTAAATCAATGGTCTCATAACGTCTTTTTACTCTTAACATGACTGTTTTCTTAACAATTATTGACTTTAGAAGTTTCTTAGTTATTGGCTTTGAATTTATTGTTAATATTTCATCTCCCACCGCAATACACATTTCATCCGAAACTGAATTTAACTCTACTTGTTTCACATGAAAAACAGCATCTTTTAGGAGCCCTTTTAAACCCAATCTAGACGCTAAAAAATCTGAATTTTCAGATTCTTTAATCTTTAAACCAACTATAGAAAGTGATGTATCTAATGCATTGCGAAAATCTTTTGTGCCATAGATATAACTTTCAACAATCTCTAATGTATCATGCCCTCCATATTGAATAAGTTCATGAATATAATCTTCTTCAGTTAGTGGTTTTCTTTTGATGGCATATTCTTCATAGAGCTTTGTCATTAAATCACGTAAAGAATAATTTCCATTCGAATAGTCCATGATATGAACATCTAACATGAGAGCACATAAAGCACCTTCAGTATAAATAGAAACTTTACGATTCGGTACTCCTTGAACGTAGCCATCCAACCAGGTATCAAAACTTGAATCGGCTACAGACATGTTATGACGCCCACCATTGTGAAAATGTTTTAAAAGATTTTCTTCTTGAGTTTTATAAAAATCTTCCTCAGAAAAAACTTTAGAACGCATCAAATATAAGTCCCCCATGTATGTAGTTACACCTTCATATAAATAACCCATTCGAGAATAATTCTCTTTTGAATAATCATAAGGCATAAGTTCTTTAGGACGAATTTGTTTTACATTCCAGGTATGATATAATTCGTGAGAAGATACCCCCAAAAGAGATTCATAAAGCTTATCACTCATTAAATCTGATCCGGGACCTAATGAAATTACAGTAGAAGATGTATGCTCAACACCATGGTATGCTTTATAAGGTAATATCTGATTGATAAAATGATATTCTGAAACTGGAAAAGCTTTGAAGTCATTAATTTGATGACTTGTGAATGCTTTAAAATCTTTTAAAATTCGATTCCAATCAGGTTGACATTTGCCCTGAAACCATATATGAAAATTAATACCTTGAACACTATATTTATTGTGTTGTAATGAATTAGAAGCAATCCAGGGACTTTCTACAAGCTCATCAAAATTCTGAGCCTTAAGTTTATTATTATCTTGTACCAATGAACAAGCAACATTATATGAAGACGGAACCTCTAAATTAACAATGCACGTTTCATCCATTCTATCAGGAATATATAAACAACAATTGATAGGATTAACATACAACTGAATTTCATCAAGATAAGTAGAACCAGCATTCAATTCATTAGCATAATAATTATACTGAATAACAATTTCTGAACAGTTGGCCGTCGATATCTTCCATGTATCTTTAGTAATCTTCTGAAATTTCAAAGGAAGCCCCTGAGCATCAAACACTTTAAAATATTGGATATTCTTTGCAAAATTGCCAAGCTCATATCTTCCAGGTCGCCATGCAGGTAATTGCACTATTAACTCAGGAGATGAATGCTCAAATATTCGCATTTCAATATCAATAAAATGTCGATGAGGATTTGTATATGAGAATGTGTATTGGATCATTCTTTAAACCAAAAAATATATAAATTAGAATTTATCTTCAAACTGAAAAGATTGATCTAGCCGAACACCTTTATCTGTTTCTTGTAATGTACAGCAGGATTGATAATAGTCATGCTCCAAAAACAAAGTATATCCTTTTTTAGCGACAGTTTCTAAAAAAAATTTCTTCTCTTTTAAAGTGGTTAATGGGCGCGTGTCATAACCCATAACATAAGGCAAAGGAATGTGACCTACAGATGGCAATAAATCAGCAGCAAAAACTATAGTATTCCCTTTATACTTAATATGTGGAATCATTTGAGATTCAGTATGACCGTGTGCAAAAAGCACATCAAAACCAGGTAAAAATATTCCATCATTTTTAATAAAATCAAGCTGACCCGAAGCTTTCATTGGTACCAAATTTTCTTGTAAAAATGATGCACGCTCTCTATCATTAGGATTCATAGCCAAATTCCAATGTAATTCATTAGACCAATAAATTGCATTTTTAAATACAGTTACCAATTCACCTTTTTCATTGTACTTTACACCACCACCACAATGATCAAAATGTAAATGGGTTAAAAACACATCAGTGATATCGTCCGGATGATAACCATTTAATGCTAAAGAACTTATAAGAGAAGCATCTCCATGTAAATGATAATGACTAAAAAAATTATCACTCTGTTTATCTCCAATACCATTATCTATTAAAACTTTTCTATCACCATAATCAACCAACATACTTCGCATAGCCCAAGAACATAAATTTCTTTCATCGGCAGGATTAGTTCTTTGCCATAAGCTTTTTGGAACAACGCCAAACATTGCACCTCCATCTAACTTAAAATTACCTGTTTCTATAGATATTATTTTCATCGTCGAAATATTTTGGCTAAATATACATAGATGCGAAATGAATTAATAATAATTTAGAAATTGATCCACAATAAATCAAATTTAATAGAAGTATTATTCAATGTCATTTAGATGTAATACTAATCTAATTCTTTTCATTTTTAATGAAAATATAACAGCTGAATAAAATTCTTACATTTGATAAAATTTAAAATGCATGAGACACCTAATATTTTTTTTGATAAGCTTTTTATCAATTAATGCTCAAGCACAAGATGCAAAAACTATCCGTACTATATATGACCTTGCTTTAACACAAAGTGAAGCATATGAAAACCTACGCGTATTGTGTAAAGATATTGGGCATCGTTTAAGTGGGTCTGAAGGTGCAGACTCAGCAGTTGTATGGGGTCAAAGGGTTCTTGGAAAATTAGAATTAGATACTATTTACTTACAAGAAATAACAGTTCCACATTGGGAAAGAGGTCGAAAAGAGAAAGCTTATTTCTACAATGAAAAAGGTAAAAACATGTTAGATGTTTGTGCATTAGGAGGCTCCATATCCACTGGAATGAATCAGTTTATCAAAGGAGATTTATTGGACGTAAAATCCTTAGATGAAGTAAATAACTTACCAGACAGTTTAGTTAAGGGGAAAATTATTTTCTATAACAGACCTATGGATCCTAAAAAAATAAGCACCTTTTCTGCTTACGGTTCTTGTGTTGATCAACGCTATTCAGGAGCCATAGAAGCCGCAAAAAAAGGAGCTATTGCTGTAATTGTAAGATCCATGAACGTACGTCAAGATGATTTTCCTCATACAGGAAGTATGGCTTACGAGGATGGAGTAGACTCTATTCCTGCATTTGCCATTTCGACAAATGGAGCAGACTATTTAAGTGAAAACGTTACAAAATATGGTAATCTAGAACTTAATTTAAAATCCTTTTGCAAAAGCTATCCAGACAAAATATCTCATAATGTAATTGGTGAAATCAAGGGTTCCGAATTTCCAGATGAATACATTACTGTTGGGGGACACTTAGATTCTTGGGATATGGGAGAAGGCGCTCATGATGATGGTGCTGGAGTTGTTCAATCTATTGAAGTATTACACCTTCTAAACCTCATGAACATTAAGCCAAAACACAGCATTCGTGTTGTTTTATTTATGAATGAAGAAAATGGAAACCGAGGCGGAAAACACTATGCTGAAAGAGCTGCTGCTAAAAATGAAAAACACTTAATGGCACTAGAGAGTGACCGAGGAGGGTTCTCTCCAAGAGGGTTTTCTGTAAATGGTACAGAAAAACAA
>NTKG01000034.1 GCA_002457305.1 Bacteroidetes bacterium MED-G21
TCGGTGGCGATTTAGCAGTTACAGCATCTTCTGGGCCTGGAATTGCACTTAAAGGTGAGGCCTTGGGTCTTGCTATGATGCTTGAAATTCCATTGGTTGTTATAAATGTTCAGCGAGGAGGACCTTCTACTGGATTACCCACTAAAACAGAACAAGCAGATTTGTTACAGGCCGTTTACGGTAGAAATGGTGAGGCACCTATTCCGGTCATTGCCGCTTCATCTCCTTCAGATTGTTTTACGATGGCATATGAGGCATGTCGAATTGCTATAGAGCATATGACTCCAATATTTTTCTTAAGTGATGGCTATATTGCTAATGGAGCTGAGCCATGGCGTTACCCACAATCTAAAGACTTAGCCAATATTCATGTTCGTTTTCTTAAGGAACGACTCGAAGATGATCCTGCTTATTTGCCATATAAACGTGATGAGAGGTTGGTACGTTCTTGGGCTATTCCTGGAACCAAAGGACTTGAGCATCGGGTTGGAGGTTTAGAAAAAGATCAAGAGACAGGTAATGTTTCATATGATCCAGAAAACCACCATCAAATGGTTAAAATACGCGCTGCAAAAGTTGACAAAATTGCAGATTATATTCCACTACAAGAATTAGAAAGTGGCTCCGAAAATTCAAAGCTAATTGTTGTTGGTTGGGGTTCCACCTTTGGAGCTATTAAAACAGTTGTAAGAGAGTTAGCAGTAGAAGGTATAGATGTTGCGCATACACACATTAAATACATACAGCCTATGCCAAATAATTTGGGGGAAATTTTATCAAATTATGACAAGATTTTGGTCCCCGAGATGAATAACGGTCAATTAATTAAGTTGATTAGAGATCGATATCTAGTAGATGCTCAACCTTTAAATAAAATTAAAGGAATGCCATTTGAGGCTCAAGAAATAAAATCAGCTATTCTTAATATGTTGAATGTGTAGATATGTCTAAAGTAAATGATATAAAAGAATCGGTTTCAAAATTGACACCTAAAGACTTTGCAAGTGATCAAGATATTCGATGGTGTCCTGGTTGTGGTGATTATTCTATTTTAAAACAAGTACAAGCTGTGATGCCGCAATTGGGCATTCCTAGAGAAAATATTGTTTTTATTTCTGGTATTGGTTGTTCATCTCGATTTCCTTATTACATGAATACTTATGGGATGCATTCCATTCATGGAAGAGCAACTGCTGTTGCTAGCGGCTTAAAGGCTGCACGTCCTGATTTGAGTGTTTGGTTGATTACTGGTGATGGTGATTCTTTATCTATTGGGGGAAATCATTTGATACATATGTTGAGAAGAAATTTTGATGTTAATATTCTTCTTTTTAACAATCAAATTTATGGACTTACAAAAGGACAATACTCGCCAACTTCTGAATTAGGAAAAAAAACAAAGTCTACTCCTTTAGGTTCAATAGATCATCCATTTAATCCCCTTTCTTTATGTATGGGTGCAGATGCCACTTTTATTGCAAGGGCAATGGACAGAGAACCAAAGCATATGCGTGATATCCTAATGCATGCAAATCAACATAGAGGGACTTCATTAGTAGAGATATACCAAAATTGTAACATTTTTAATGATGGTGCTTTTGGCACCTATACAGATAAGGAAATAAAAAAGGAGAACAGTATTTATTTGGAGCACGGAAAGCCATTGATTTTTGGTGCTAAAGGTGATAAAGGAATTGTATTAGATGGTTTTCAGCCTCGTATTGTTGATCTTGACTCTGATGCAGAATTAAGAGAAAACCTTTGGATACATGATGTACATGATCGAAATAAAGCTAATATTTTAACACGTTTTTTTGATGATCCCTCAAATAAAGATGCACTTCCTCGGCCTTTTGGTATTTTTTATCAGGAGAGTCGCTTTTGTTATGAAGATGCCTTAGGAGATCAACTTAATAATGTAAAACATTCAAAAGGTAAAGCTGATTTAGATCAATTGTTGTCCGGATCGAACACTTGGGAAATAAAATAAGACTCTTTACATTATATTTTATAAAATCTTTTTTTGTAATTTTTCTCTAAATAATTTAATTATTTGAATGAATAATAAAATAAAAAAGTCAAAACTTAGCCAGACACAAATAGATACAGAAATATTAGATCAGTTGGTAGAGCAATTAACCTCTGTGGCTGCACTGGATTTTTCTGTTAAAAATAAAAATGTTAAGGGAGATGGAACGCCTTTAGATACGATTGCAATTGGATTGAATATGTTGTGTGAAGAGTTAGAAGATCGGGTGGTAGGAATTGATCAACTTGAGGAGAAAAATCGTCAGTTAGAAAGCGTGTTATCAAGGATGCATGATTTTCAATATGCTTTGGATTCATCTTCTATTGTTGTTATTATTGATATCAAAGGTACCATCGTATATGTAAATGATAAGTTTTGTGAAATTTCAAAGTATTCCAGAAAAGAATTGGTGGGTAAAAGTTCCGATATATTGGATTCAGGTTTTTACAGTATTGACTTTTGGAAAGAAGTTTGGCAAACTATAGAACAAGGCAAAGTGTGGTCTGGTGAGACCAAAGAAAAAGCCAAAGATGGTTCTACTTATTGGGTAACAAAAACGATTGTACCTTTTTTATCTCCAAATGGGAACCCTTATAAATATATGTTTGTTAATCAAGATATTACACTTAGTAAGGAGCTTGAGCAACGAATTATTAGTTCAATGATTTATTCACAGGAAAAAGATCGAGAAGTGTTAGCTGAAGATTTGCATGAAGGTATTGCACAATCTTTAGCAGCTTTGATGTTACAAGTTGATATTATAGAGTCGAAGATTCAACACATTTCAGATGATACTTTAAAAAAATCTGTAGACTTTATTAAGAGTTATATTCAAGAAAGTATTGAAAACACAAGAGTTTTGGCTACAAAATTAATGCCTAGAACCATGATGAAATATGGTGTGGAGCCTTCTTTAAGGGCCTATATTCTTCGTTTGCAACAAGGTAACCAACAAATTATTGATTTTAAGAGTTCTATAAATAGACCAATTGATAAGGGTGTTGAGATTACAATTTATAGAGTTATAGTTGCACTTTTAGACAAGATGTATTCGCAAAATGTTAATAGAATTGTCGTTGATTTAAATGCCAGTGATTCAATTATGATTTCAGTAAATGCTAACTTAATAGATTCTTCACAGTTGATATTAGACTCAGAGATAAATGATCTTGCAAAAAGAGTAGAATTTCATGGTGGAGAATTTAGAGTAGACGAATCAATTGAGGGGGGAATTATAGTTAGTATTAAATTGTAGCTTTATATCTGTTTTAATTATTGAGGTATCATACAAACAGGAATAGGTTTCATTTTATGCTGGTTTGCAAGATGTAATTTTTTGAATATATCAAAGACTTCTTTATCTCTTCCAATAAATCTATTTTCTTTCGAATTTTTGTACTCTTTCATTGCCCATTCCAGTTCGTTGTATGTTGCACCTAATTGATCTTCATCGTTTCTTCCATCAGCCCATAATCCGTCTGTAGGAGCCGCATCTTGAATAGACTTTATAATTTTTAATTCTTTAGCGATTTCATAGACTTCAGATTTCATTAGGTCTGCAATTGGGCTTAAATCGACACCTCCATCGCCATATTTAGTGTAGAATCCTACACCAAAATCTTCTACTTTATTACCTGTTCCTGCGACCAACATTCCTTTAGCTCCAGAAAAGGTGTATAGTGTGGTCATACGAATTCGAGCACGTGTATTGGCCATGGTTAAATTACCCTGTATTTCTTTAGGAATTTGTTTAGTAAGTTTATCGAAAGTTTCGCTAAGGTTTACAGTACATTCAGAAACATTAGAGAACTTTGATTTTAACCATTTTACATGTTCGCAAGAGCGTGAAAATTCGTTTTCATTTTGATGAATCGGCATCAAGATACATAATGTGTTTTTTCCACTAAGTGCACATAATGTAGAGGTGATGGCAGAGTCAATTCCACCTGAAACACCAACTACAAAGCCATTGGTTTTTGATGAATTACTATAGTCTTTTAACCAATTTGTGATATGTTTAATGACGTCTTTAGTTTTCATAACTTTTTTGTGATTTAGCAAATTTAGTAAAAATGCCTTTTTTTTATTATTTAAATTACGATTATATGTTATTTTTCATTTCTTATTTTTGTTGGATTAATTTCAAAATTTGATGAAGCACTTATTTATATTTATTTGTTCTGGATTATTTTTTTTATCGTCATGTGTTGATGATAGTAATTCAGATTTTAATTCGGTATCTCCAATGATTGAAATAGGACATTTTGATCATGACTTCTTTGTTATGGATAGTGCTAATTTTGATGACGATTTATTAATGTTGGTGAAACAATATCCAGATTTTTTTAAAACGGGATTTGATTCTGCCATGTTAAAAAATCGTTTTTTTGATAAAGAAATCCGTGAATTGTATGATGCAGTTGATTCGGTATTTTCTAGTACTAATGACTTGGATGCTGAAATATATAGAGCATTTCAATATTTTTATCATCATTTTGAAAATCATGATAGCTTAAAAATCTATACGTGGGTTTCAAACTTTGAGCGTTTAGATCCAATATTGGTCTCAGAAAACACTTTGCTTATTTCATTAGATATGTATTTAGGTGCTAAATCTCATTTTTATAAAACTGCACCAGATTATATCAAACAGCGCTTTGATAAAATGTATATTTTATCTGATCTGTTTCGTTATTATTTTTCTTCTAATATTCCTTTATCAGATAATAATAGTCTATTAGCAGCTATGTTGTATTATGGAAAGATTCATTATTTGACTTCTTCTATGCTGCCTAATTATGATTCTCATATTATAATGGGGTATACTGAGGATAAAATGAAGTGGTGTTTAAGTAATGAAGCGAATATTTGGGCTTATTTTATAGAGAATAAGCTTTTGTTTTCTTCCCATCAACAAAATAAGATGCGTTTTATTGAAGATGCGCCATTTTCTAAATTTTATACCTCGTTTGATAGGGAAACTCCAGGTCGAATAGGCCAATGGGTTGGGATGAAAATAGTTGAAGCTTATATGAATTCTCATCCAGATGTAACTTTGATAGATCTCCTAAAAGAGACTGATGCCCAAAAGATATTACGTGAATCTCGATATAAACCAAAATAGGAAAAATGAAAGACTCGGAAATTAAAATTAAAATCAGTTTAGATGAAAACAAGGTACCTGAACAAATTCATTGGACTGCAGAGGATGCTGGTGAACGAGATCAAAAATCAGAAGCCGTTTTAATTTCACTTTGGGATGCTGAACAACAAAACTCTTTGCGCATTGATCTTTGGACAAAAGAAATGAAGGTTGATGAGATGAAAACTTTTTTTCATCAAACATTAATGGCTATGAGTGATACCTTTGAGCGAGCAACAGGAGATGAGAAAATCGCAGATGATATGCGTAGGTTTTGCCAATATTTTGCTGAGGAGCTTAATTTAATTAAGGATGTGAAAAAAGAATCTTAATAAGATTTGTAGTCATTACTCATTAAGTGAATGCTATTATTTTTTGTAATTTAGTATTTACTAGTTTCTAATCATAATAAGATTTTTAAACCCAACCTCTAATATCATCTTTATGACCCATAAAAGACTTATTCTTATTATTTCTTTACTCTTACCAGTAGCTGTTTCAGGCTTGTATTTTATGCCTAAGTTTTCTTTAGATACTGTTGATTTTTTGCCTCTATTTAATGCTTGTGTTAATGGTAGTGTCTTTTTGATTCTAATTTCTGCTCTAGTTGCTATTAAAAAAGGCAAGCGACAGCTTCATATGAAATTGATGTATTCGGCTTTAATTTTGTCAGTAATTTTCCTTATTTCTTATGTTCTGCATCATGCAACACATGATACAGTTTCTTATGGCGGTGAGGGCTTTCTTAGGTATTTTTATTATTTTATTTTAATAACTCATATCATTTTAGCTATTGCTATTGTTCCTATGGTTCTCATTAGTTTTTCAAGGGCATTAAAGGAAGAGTTTGCGATGCATAAGAGAATTGCAAGAATAACGATGCCATTATGGCTTTATGTTTCCTTGACGGGCGTTATCGTTTATCTGATGATTTCGCCTTACTATCCTTTTTAAAAGAGTTTCATTATCTCATAAGTTTATCTGCAATATAAATGATCTGTAATAATGGTAAATAAAAGATTGACGCAATCATTAATTTTTTAGCATTTAGATCATTTACATTTATATACAACCTAAGAGATTTGAGAGTAAACCATGTTCCCAATATTGCAATAAGTACAAATGCATATATAGATAGACTTAATGTATTATGATTCCAGAAGAAAGGAATCATAGATATGATTATTGTAATAAGTGAAGATAAGATAGATAATACAGCAGGATATCTGCCTTTTTCCCCTCCAAAAAGCATTTTAAAACCGGCTTTTTTGTATTCTTTGTCAAGGACCCAGGCTATAGCAATAAAGTGAGGGAATTGCCAAAAAAATTGAATTGCAAAAAGAGTGCCTCCAAATAATTCAAAATCGTCTGTAGCAGCAACCCAACCTAATAAGAAAGGAATAGCTCCAGGAATAGCTCCAACGAAAACAGATGTCGTTGAAATTCTTTTCAGTGGCGTGTATGCTAATACATAAAGCATGATAGAGAGTAATCCGAAAAAACAAGACTTGGATAATAGTCCATAATAGCTGCCTTGAGGGTTAATGAAGTTTAATAGCGATAAACCTAGAAGCCCAAGTAAAGATGAGAATAGTATTGCTTGATTAATAGTAAGGTGCCCCATAGGTAAAGGTCTATTGGCTGTTCTTATCATCAGTTTATCATGAGTCCTCTCTAAAATTTGATTGAATCCATTTGCTGAGCCTGTCACACAAAAACCTCCCAAAATAAGTAATAGAAACTGGTTTGTTGAGAATTCATCAATCCCGAGTAAATAGCCTGATATAGCCGAAAAAACGACTGAAAAAGATAATCGAAATTTTAATAATTGACCGTAATATTTAGCTGTTTCGATCAATTATTAAATACTGAAGGATTTGTTTTTTTGTTTTGGATGTAATAAAGAATTGCAAAAACAAGGGCTGCTAAATATGGGATGGCCATAAGGTATAGAATCCCATTGTTTAAGCCCAAACCCTTAGTGTCTCCACTTTCTAGATTAGTTTCTACGACGACTTTACACATGGCACATTGCCCATTTACATCGAGTGTAATAAAAAGCGCTGCTAAGGTGATTAAAAATATTGTTTTATTTTTCATCTCTTTCTACAGTTGCGTCTACATGATATTCTGCCATAAGGGTTTTAATGTCTTTTATCATGTCTTTAATAACAAAATCCTTAGTTCCATCATAGCTGCCTACTGGATTACCCTTTAAAGTGTTCTTTTCTCCGGTTGCGGGGCATGTTAAGCTGTATTTTTTATATGTCTTTTGACAGGTGCTGCACATGAAATTACTGTAACCAGATCGAACTCTGCCTTCTTTGTCAATGATGACCAGATACTCTGAATGAAGGAATCCACCTGGTGCCAGAGTATCTTCTGATGCATTTACAAAATAAGATTTTGCAATATCATAAATCTCGCTTTTATCACCTGTAACAAAATTAAAATTGGATTCATCTACCCTCATTTTTTGAGCATATTTTTTTAATCTCCTAGGGGTGTCATATTCAGGGTTCACTGTATGCGATAAGAACTTAAGATTTGGATATATTTTTAATTTGTTTTGAATGTAGCGCATGTTTATGGTCATTGTCGGGCATATCGTAGGACAGGTCGTGAAAATAAAGTTTGCAATGTAAATATCATCTTTATAATCTTCATTGGTAATCATGATGCTGTCTTGGTTTAAGAAAGAGAAAGGGGGTATTTTATGATCCTCTTCACCTATAACAGCTAATTTTATGAAGGAGTGTTGCCCTTTTGATATATAGGTGTAAATGATATAAGGCACGATGAGCAATAGGATAAGTAAGCCCCATTTTTTGATAAAATTTTGCATAAAATCAATTTAAATGATCATACATAATTAGAGAAACCTTCAACTAATAATATAAAAAGTAAGTAGGAAATCAATACAAACATGGGCGCAATAATTACCCATCTCAACCCCTTTACTTCATGTCCTAAGTGCATGAATACCATTACAATATATGCAGCTTTAACCAGGGTAAGAATAATAAATATATGATTTAAAAGTTTGGTGCCTAAAATGATGGTTTCAATCAAAAAAGGTGGTTTGATAATCCCTAAAACAACTTCTACCGCTGTAACAACAAGTAGAATCCAGAATACTTTCCAAATCCACCAATTACTGTTTGACGATTCTTGTGCCATAATTTTTAATTTTTAATTTATACCAGGTAAAAGAATGTAAATACAAATACCCAAACGAGGTCGACAAAGTGCCAATATAAGCCGACCTTTTCTACCATTTCATAATGTCCTCTTTTCTCGTAAGTTCCTTTGATTACATTTATGAGAATGATGATTAATATGATCACACCACTAAAAACGTGAAATCCGTGAAATCCAGTTATAAAGAAGAAATAATCAGCAAATAATTGATGACCGTATTCATTGTTATGAAGGTTGGCTCCTATGATTATTTTAGTTGCATGTTGCTGAAGATATTCAACTGATTGTTCATTTGTCAAATATTCTTTGTTTGCTTTTCTAATGTTAAATTCTGGTTTTACTTTTAGTTGTTCTATTAGAGTGTTTAAGTTTTCTTGATCAAAACCTTCTTTCATCTCTGAATTTAAGTTGTTCAGACCAAAGTATTTTAAGCTGCTGTCATCAGAGTATTTATCTACATCCATAAGCTTATAAACGGAAGATAATTTTTCACCCTCAGCCACGTGAACGACGTTTTCAAGTTTAGTATCAATACCTCCTCTATCTCCATGAATAAAATGCCCCCATTCCCATGCTTGTGCTCCCAAAAACATTGCGCCACCAACTATAGTTAATGACATCCATAAAATCACTTTATTTTTTTGCATTTTATGGCCATAGTTTACTGCAAGTACCATTGTAACGGAGCTCATAATTAAAATAAAGGTCATTAAAGCAACAAAAAGTAAAGGGTGATCCCCATGAAGAAACGGGAAATGAGTAAATACGTCTTCAGGAACAGGCCAAATTTCAGGATATTTAAACCTACTAAAACCATATGATGCTAAAAACGCGGAAAATGTTAGTGCATCTGTCATTAAGAAAAACCACATCATAAGTTTCCCATAACTAGCTGCAAAAGGTCTTGCATTACCACCCCACGGATTTTTATTTTCAACTGATTGTTCCATAATATATGCTTGTTCTTTTTTATGAATAACTAAAAAATAAAAATAAATACAACCACAGTAGCCCTATAAAGTGCCAATAAATTGAGATCAGCTCTATTCCTAAATAGTTGTCTTTTGAGTAGTGATTTAGTTTTGATTTTAGTGTTGTAATTGTTAAAGCTATCAAGCCACCAATTAAATGAAGTAAGTGCGCTAGACTGATTACGTAGATGAAGGACCCCGAAGGATTACTCCCTTCTCCTGTTAGGTAAACCCCTTTCGCTACTAGATCATCCCAGCCTTGAACTTGTGAAAAGGTAAAAGTTAAGCCAATGGCAAGTGTTGCGATTAAAAAAATTGTAGCAGATTTATTCTCTTTAATATTCTGTAAAGCAAACCATAGGGTTGCACTACTTGCAATGACACATATCGTACTGATGGTAAACCATAATGGCATATCAAATTCAAGCCAATTTCCTTCTGCTTTTCGAACAATGTAAGCGGAAGTAAGGCCAGCAAAAAACATTACAATAGATCCTATGCCAATCCACAAGAGCTGTTTTGATGCTTTATTTTTTATTAGTGAGATTTCCATATTTTATTTAGTGTTCTATTTCGCCTTTTTTTAATGGGACTGTTTGCGGGATAAAGTCATCATCTGCGTCAGGTTTAGAATAGTCGTATGCCCAACGTTCAACTGTTGGTATTTCACCTGGCCAATTTCCGTGAATCCGTTCTACTGGAGTTGTCCATTCTAAGGTATTTGATTTCCATGGGTTTTCTGTTGCCTTAGTTCCTTTAAAAATACTGTAGAAGAAGTTAAAGATAAATAACAGTTGAACCAAACCTCCAATGATAGCAAAGAATGTAATGATTTCGTTAATGTTGGTCAGTTCATCAAACATTGGGAAAGCACTGTTGGTGTAATATCTTCTTGGAAGACCTGCTAAACCTAAGAAATGCATTGGGAAAAATACACCATAGGCAGAAATGAAGGTGACCCAAAAATGAAAATAGCCTAATTTTTTGTTCATCATTCTTCCATACATTTTAGGGAACCAGTGGTAAACACCAGCCATCATTCCATAAATTGCAGAAACGCCCATAACAATATGGAAATGCCCTGTAACAAAATAAGTATCATGCACGTTAATGTCTAGTGCAGAGTCCCCAAGAATTATACCTGTTAAACCTCCAGTAATAAATGTAGATACAAAGCCTATGGCAAATAACATGGCAGGCGTAAATCGAATGTTTGCCCTCCAAAGCGTAGCTAAATAATTAAATACTTTTACAGCTGAAGGAATGGCAATAAGTAGGGTTGTAAATGTGAATACAGAGCCTAGGAATGGGTCCATTCCAGTCAGGAACATGTGGTGCCCCCATACAACAAATGATAATAAGGCAATAACTAGTAATGCGCCAACCATAGCCTTGTATCCAAAAATGGGTTTTCTAGAATTTACAGAAATTACTTCTGACACAATACCAAGAGCAGGTAAGAGAATAATATAGACTTCTGGATGGCCCAAGAACCAAAACAGATGCTCAAATAATATTGGAGAGCCTCCTGTATTGTGAAGAGCTTCGCCACCTATAATAATATCAGATAGGTAAAAAGAAGTTCCAAAGCTGCGGTCAAAAATCAGTAACAAAGAGCAAGAAAGTAGAACTGGAAATGAAAGTACTCCTAAAATAGCTACAATTAATAAAGCCCATATAGTAAGTGGTAAGCGCATCATGGTCATCCCTTTGGTACGAAGATTTAAAATTGTTACAATATAGTTCAGACCTCCTAAAAGAGAGGATACGACAAACAGAGTCATCGCGATGAGCCAAAGATCTTGTCCGAGACCAGAGCCTGGTATGGCTTGAGGTAAAGCTGATAAAGGTGGGTAAATCGTCCAGCCTGCAGAAGCAGGTCCTGTTTCTACGTACAATGAGCTAAGAAGAACAACAGTAGCAGCAAAAAAGAACCAGTAAGACAGCATGTTCATGAATCCTGAGGCCATATCTCTTGCTCCAATTTGAAGTGGAATAAGGAAGTTTGCAAAAGTTCCGGTTAAACCTGCAGTAAGCACCCAGAAGACCAGAATTGTACCGTGCATGGTAACCAGTGCTAAGTACATGTTTGGATCTAGTACGCCACCAGGTGCCCATTTTTCTCCTAAGAAAAATTCAAGCACAGCAAAAGATTCTCCTGGATTTGATAATTGCAAACGGAATAATAAGGATAATGTCATTCCAACGACGCCCATAAACATTCCTGTAATTAAGAATTGTTTTGCAATCATCTTATGGTCTAAACTAAAGATGTATTTCGTGATGAAAGTTTCTTTGTGGTGTTCTGACATAATCAATTATTTAACTGTTAATGTATTCTTGAGGGTCTTTTGAGAGTAAATCCATGCATCATAGTCATCTTGACTTTCTACAATGACTTTCATTTTCATGTTGTAGTGTGCTGCTCCACATATTTTATTGCACAAGAGAACGAATTCAAAATCATCGCCTTCTTGATTTTTCATTTCAGCTGTTGTTTGTGTTGGTGTGAACCCAAATTGTGTAATCATACCAGGTACGCAGTTCATTTGAACTCTAAAGTGAGGCAAAAAAGCAGAATGAATGACGTCTTGAGAACGCATTTTTAAGAGTACGGGTTCGCCTACAACTAAATGTACTTCTCTAGTGATAATATCATCTCCAGCATTTTCATCATTCATATTAACCCCTAATTCATTAAGTCCTTCAACCAATTTAAAATTCGCTTTACCTAAAGTATTATCGTCTCCAGAATATCGAGCTGTCCAATTGAATTGTTTCGCATAAAGCTCAATAACTTTTGAATTTGATGTGTCAGTATTTGTAATATCATTCCAAACGTTTAGACCATAAATAATGAGTGGTGTCAGAACTAGTGAGGGGATGATGGTCCAAGCTAGCTCTAGTTTGTTATTGTGCACAAAGTAATATGCTTTTCTCTTACTGTTTCCTCTGTATTTAAGTGTAAACCAAGCTAAAATAGGTTGTGTGATAAAAAATACAAACAAAATAAGCGCAAGTGTTACTCGCATTAAGGTATCAATGGTAGCACCATGAATTGAGCTAGCCGGAGGTAAAATATGAATGCCCCAGTATTTAAATTGCCAGAGTACGGAAGCTAAAAAAAGGACTCCCATGATAGAGAAAGCTAAAATTCCTTGGGTATTATTGTCTTCGTCATTGACCAGATTAGGGTCTTCATTTTTGACTTGTGAGATTAACTCATTTACTCTTAATAATTGTACCAAAACAATTAATGAAACTGCTATAATTAAACCTATTAAGATACCTGTCATAATCTATAAAGTTTTCGAAACAAAATACATGTTAATCAATATGCTACAGAGTTATATTGGGGCTTCATCAAGCCTCTATATTTTACCTAAGCATTTCTCAGTGCAAAATTACTAAATTAAACTTACACTAATAAGAGATTTAATGCTCATTTTAGAAATTAGAACAATTCTAAATAATTATTCTTTTAACCAATCTTAATTGATCCTATTTTAATGAATAAGATATTCTTATTTGTTAAAATATATTATGGGAAATTATAAGCTTTTTCTGAAGAAAAGGTATAATAAGAATCCAGTAATTATTGCAAACAAACCTTTTAAAGCGCCCAATGTATTCGCATCAGGAATGATTTGAGCTTCTTGTAACCAAGACAGTACAGCGAACATAATTCCAAATGCAGAGATAAAAAGCCAGATTTCTTTTTTGTTTTTCATTTTTAAAAGGTTCATTTAATTGTAAGTCAAAAAATCAATTTCTTATTATTTGGTCAAGTTCTTCTGCTAATTTTTTCAGTTCTAATATAGCTCGTATAAATGCAGAAGGTTTATCTTGAGCTTTTGAAGGATCGTCAATATTTCTGTGAAGTACTTTTGCAGAATTTGGAACAATCGGACAGGATTCTTTAGCAGAATCACATACGGTAACAAATAGGTCAAATTTTACGTCATAGTATTTTTCAATTAAATCAGATGTATGGTTTGAAAGGTCAATACCGGCTTCATTCATATAATAAACCGCATCTTTATTGATGCCGTGGGCTTCAACTCCTGCACTAAAAACAAGGTAATCTCCATTAGATAAAGCCTTGAGCCAACCTTCAAGTATTTGACTTCTGCATGAATTTCCGGTACATAAAACAAGAATTTTTTTCATATAAAGACATTTACGGCTGCCAAAATACAAGATTATATTTGCTTTAATGTTAATTAAATAATGACTTATTATGAATTATTTTCGAGAGTGAAGGTTTGTTTATTGTACCATCTTTTTTTCAACCAGGCCATTGTCGTAGATTTACAATAGTATTGCACGTTTTTTGGATTTTTATGCCAGTTGATTTTTTAATCTTTCGGTGAGCATTTGTATAATTCGCTTGTTGAAAATCTGTTGATTTACTGAATATTTTTCAAATTCTTCTATGGTGAAAAGAGCAATTATAGTTCCAATAAATGAAGCTCTAAGTTTGAAGTCTTTTTTGAAGATGTTTTCTATATACTCGTATTTTTCTTCGGTATTAAGTTCTGTGAAATTTATTTTGTAAGTCTTACAATTGGACAAAAATAGTTTGATAAAAAGCTCATTTTGGAACTTAAGAATGGGACGAAGTACTTGGTTTTGAAACTGTTCTTCACCGCTTGTATTTTTTGACTCTTTTATAGTAATATGAGGACGGCAAGCCTTTATTTTATCCGCTCGATTCATTTGTAAAAGTCTTTGTAATGAAAATTGCTATTCAGTTTTTACACGTTCCTTACAAAAGTAATTACAACCGCTTCTCTTGTCCAAAAGAAAAACAAGCGGTGTTGTTCAATGACTTGAAAGGAAACGTCCCAACCTTCTTGTCCGTATTGATTCATTATGGCCTCCATTTTTTTTACTGGCATTTTACTTGCACCAAGAAAGAGAGAACTTAGTGCACTTTCTTTAATAACCTCTACTTTGTATTCTTTTTTCATATTGTTATTCAATTAGTATTTAGAATGATCGGATAACACGAACCCTGACCATCTTTGTTTTAGAGCTGAAGCTGCCCGTGCTACCATCACCGAAATTGACGTCATACGCTCCGTAATTATTGCTCTCCGAGGAAGACCAATACCATTTGTATTCGAAACCTCCTATATTGCCATCCGAACCTCCGTTTCCAATGGTATTATACATTTCTTTTAGTTCATCAAGTGAGGGTAAGTACCAGTCGCTGTAGCCGTTTATTTCAGCATTTAATGCACCCTGAGCAGCTGTTATACCTCCATATTCTGTTGTGCACCCTTGATTTACTATATCCATTGTATTTTGATATCCTGTACCTATAGCTTGTCCATCTGCTCCTGAGATACCCATTGCAAAACAACCCCATTGATACCCAGGGTTACCCTCACTATCAATAGTAGCACCCTCTGTTAAATCCTCTATAGCTGATACCAACCCGTGCTCTCCTGATTCATCTAAATAGAAGACTATGCCACCCTCGGCATAACCTCCTACCTGGTATTGTAATTCATTACCATCGCAATCATATCCTTCATTTGGTCCAGGAGTATCACATCCACAACCTAAATCATTATTATAACAACTTCCATCATCTAAAAAAGCTGATTCATCATAATTACAAGCTGTTTCATCAATGCACCCATAAATAGAATCTAACTCAGCTTGTAAAGAAGTATTCTCTTCCTGCAGAGAAACAATATTATCCTCAGGAATATCATTCACATACCAATCACATAAACTAAAGCCTTCTATAGCCTCTGTAAGCTTAATCTGATAACCAAAGCCTGGTGTAAAGTCTCCAATACCATTAAAGCCAAATTCAGGCATGTATACGTTACCATTGTTATCCTTTGTAATAATGATGCTTTCTGTGTGATTAGAGAGGCCATCTGCTACATCTATTGAACTAGGACAACCATAACCAAACATATTCCATCCTGCACTTAAATCTATTGTTGTGTTCCACGTATCAAGAGCTTGTTGGAGGGATGATAGTGAAGTTGTTGCTTCTGCAGTTAGTTCCTCAAATTCATTACTTAGGCTATCTAAAGCTTCTGAAAAAAGTATTTCGCAACTCCCATCATCTGTGTTGGCTAATTGATTAAATTCAATATAATCATTATCTAAACACCCATTTACAATATCAATACATGAGCCATCATCTATCGTTGCATTTGAGTTAAAGTTAAATGCAGTTTCATCTGTACATCCCAAGATTGCATAAACATCACAAATACTATCTTCATCATTATAGTTTAGGCAATAACTTATAGATGAAACTACAAATTCAGAAAAAATATTTATACCATTTCGGACAAAATTACTAGTTCCCATTCCTCCAGGTCCAATTGTATAAGCTACAGTTGCAATATATGTAGTTATTCCTCCATCATAAGTAGCAAGCCAGGTAATTTCTTCACCATCCGCGAAACCATCTTTTTCAGTTGTGAAAGAATCATCTGGCTGAACAGAAAAGTTATTTGGTGTATTATTCCATATTATCCAACCTCCATTTTGGAGTTTGCCATTATCATCAGTATAGAATGCCCCTAATTTACCATAAATCAAATTTTGACCATTAATTGTTACTGTGTTACTATTAGGTAAAAGGTAAGTAGCGCTATTACCACCATTGTTAATGGGGTTACTTGGCCACAAATCATCTTGCCCAAACAGAGCAAGAGGAACAAATAGTAGTATGTATAATAGCTTTTTCATAGCTTAGGGGAATAAGAAAAGTAAAGATACAAAAAAGGGGTGGGTGTTAAAAAAGAAGGCTTAGGTGGGG
>NTKG01000035.1 GCA_002457305.1 Bacteroidetes bacterium MED-G21
ACCGTAATGAAGGTTAAACCAGCGCTTATTAAAGCTTGAATCGTGCATTAAATCTGTATTTGAACTCGGTAAAATAGACGGGTCCGCATTTGTTACCTCATCGGTTCTAGAACCACTTGTTAAAATGTTTCCAGATACTTTGCCGCTAAAAAACAGCGTCCAATCCGTATTTTCAATAATCGAATAATCAAAACCTAAATTCGCACCCATATAGGCCAAATCGAAAGACGAGTTTACCTCAACAACTTCATCAGCATAATCGTCTAAAGGAAAATGTATTTCATTGGCATAACTAAAGGCATTATTTGTTAAACCTATAGAAAGAATCGTTTTTTCTGAGTAAGGATACCTAAGCCCAATTTCAGAACTTATTTGAGGCATCATAACAGTTTCAGAGTTTTCAAAAACAGCTTCTGTATTTGAGTAGTTTAAAGTACTTATAGAATTAAAACCATTTTCCATATAAAAACTTTGAGCGTTCATTATATTAGAAGACATTAACATGCTTAATGGTATGATGTATAATATATTTTTCATTATGAGGGGGTATTAAATTGTTATTTAAATTTGACCAATTGATTTATAAAAAAACGTTTATTATGTTCTATTTTGATATAGTATTTTCCAGAAGGTAAATGCCCTAAATTAAGCTGTAAGTTTTGGGATGCTTTGTAAGTGTCCGACTGCAACTCTCTGCCCAATTCGTCGTGAATGCTGATAAAAATAGGATGCTTAACAATCTCATTAAAGGAGATGTTCAAATCTGAATAAAAAGGATTGGGATATGTTTTGGCTTTCAAATCAATTTCTTCACTTGTAAGGGCCATATTTTGCCAAACACTGGCTTGTACAAAACCCTGGTGTAGCACATGATCGCCTCCGGCATAAGTTCCTATAACACTACTCTGCCCAGTGCTTTGCTGAAAAATGTGCTGTGGTGGTTGGCCAGAATGAACCGATGACATGCCAAGGGTAGATCTAAGAATAAATTGTGAATTGGTGCTTTGTTGGGCATGCACACTAAGCGCAAATGGTAACAAACCGTAAAGTAAAAATTTCATTAGGATTTATTATTTATTATTTATTATTTATTACAAAACTATTAACACTACACCTTTAAAGAAATAGGTAATTACACTCTTTATTTAGGTAGTATCACTTATTATATATTATGATCAGATATCAAAAAATTTAAACAAAACACTTATTTAAATTGTAAATAGTCATCTACAATTAAATTGCGAGGCGTTATAATCTGACAAAAAGGGAATTAAAAATTGAGTTTATTTCATTTATAGTATTAATATTATATTAACTGTATTATTCTATTAATTAATCAAAATTTGTATTCATTATTTTGGCACTTTATTATATTCAGAGCCGACTTTTATTTAAAAATAAATATTGTTTTATATCATAATATTGATCCAAATATAATTTTTTTTTTTTAAAAACTGTATTTATGTGCTTTTAATTATATCGTATCAAGCATAATAAAGCTATTAAAAACGGTACTTAGCTCCAAAATTAATCTGCCTTCCTAAAACAGGTGTCTGCCGCCATAACACAAAATCTTGATTGAGTAAGTTTAAGCCCTCTAAATAAAAGCCTATTTGTTCGTTATAAGCAAAATGCAGTTTTGTATTTACATCTATAACAGGGTCTAGTTTTTGGGCCTCATCGAAATAATTAAGCGCATCAAGCCTCATGGCATCACGCTCACCTATATAACGAAGCGATCCACTCAAATACCATTGCTCATTATAATGGTAGGAACCATACAAACCAAGCTCCGTATTTGGCACATAAGAAAGGTCTTGGTCAAATCTTTTGTAATCGGCTTTAAGCCAAAAGTGAATATTTTCAGTCCATTGGGCATCAAGCCCAGCATGCAATTCCAAAGATTTTAGTGCCGTGTAAGCTGGGGCCATCCATTCATCCAAAGTGTTGCTATGGTGTACATAATGCATAAAATTATCTTGGCTGGCAGCAGCTACAGAAACCTGATAAGAAACACCACCAAATAAATTGCCATTTAAACCAAGTCTTGTATAATACTTGGTATTAGATGGAAGCTCTTCCGAAGAAGTACTTTCTGGAACAAAATACTGCAAATAAGGATTGCTGGTATACAAATCGCGCAAGGTATAAAGGGCGCGATCTCCACCAAGTTCAAATGAGCTATACAAGCCTTTTTCTATAAGCTGGTATTGCACGCTAAGTTCTGGTATCAGCTTGATGTCCGATTGTAAAACATCAACAGCTAAAGCCATCTGTGCATCGGCCAAATTAAATTTCTTTTTAGACTTCAACTGGCTTTGCCAGTGCACATAATTCTGTGATGCCGAATGCTGCAATGAAAAATTATTTTTAAAAGTCCAGTGGTTCAACTTTTCATGCATGCCTTCATGTTGGCTTTCAACAGAAAATAAACGTTCTTCAGATTGAGATTCTTTATAAAAACCCATTGCCGACATCTGTAAAGTAGTAGGTATCCAGACCTTTGATGAATCGGTAAATTGAAGTTTGCTGTTAAAATTCAAAACACTGTTATGAAATCGTTGATCTGCAGTATCAAAACGATACAAATCGTTTAAATGCGCATCCGACTGCAATACAAAGTCATCAAAAACATGCTTGTAGGCAGCGCCAAGTTTTAAATGGCTGAATTGATCTTCTGTTGGCAAAGCCGAAGCGTAAGCGCCATCGTAGTTAAAATACAGGCGGTAAAACTGCTTGGTATGCCTTCCATTGCTCATATCCATGGCCAAATGAGGATTCAATAAAGAACCCAAGCCCAACTCTACATGTTTGGTATACAACTTATTTAAGTCAGGACGAAGCATGATCAAGGCAGACAAAGAGTCGGTTTGCTGTTGTACTCTAAATTCCTCGAATCTTATTTTATAGCTCAGATTTTCAGAAACTTTACTGGTATCTATAAATACAGGCTGAGATTTAATTTTAGTGGCTTGCATCACTTTAGGCCTAAAATCTTTTACCACATCAATGACTTCATTCTTTAAATTTTCCTGAGCCTGAAGCGCAAACATTGAAACACAGGATACAACTATTATTAGGGTCTTTTTCATTGCTTTAGTCTTCTGAAATATTTAAGGTGTCTTTCGTTGAAATGGAATCTGTAATAGGTATTGAATCTAATATGAGCACGGTATCTAAACCTAAGCTTAAATCTGCTGCAATGCCCTGCTCTTTAGATAAAATCTCAGCTTTTAAGCTTCGTGCTTGTTGCAATACTTCCAAATCATCTATATTGATAATTAATTGATCTAAGGTATGTGTGGCCTGAAAAACATCTTCTTCTTCCCAATAATTTTTAGCCAATACGATAAAAGATTTACCCAACCACTTTTTATACAAAGGCAGCAATCGAGATTGCTCAAATACAATTTGTTTTGACAGCTCATAATCGCCTTCATAAAAAGCCAGGTAAGCCAAATGATACATGGCTTCGGCCTTAAGTTCACCCTGACTGGCATTGTCTACATAACGGTATTTCTCGGCAGCCAAATCCCGATTGAGATCTAAAAATGCAGCACGTGCAACGAAAGTATTTAATTCTAAAACCAAACTTTCATCTACCCTACCAGAGTTAAGCACAAGTTCGGCTTGGTTAATGGCATCGGCATATGCTGCCAATTCAAAATAACAAGCCATTAAGCCCTGTTTGGCAAACAATTGCATCTCTACCGTTTCGGCCAAATCATCAATCTTCATGTATTTGTTTAGCGCCTTATTGTACATTTCTTTTTGCTGATACAGTAAAGCTGTTTGCTTTAATGCTGAAAGTGTAAAGGCATTAGGATGAAAACTGTTTATAACTTCAAATGCAGCCAATGCATGATCTGTGCTGTCTATTTCGAGTGCCGATTGCGCCAAATAATAATGTGCAGATTGTTTAAAAAGACCCTCCGGATAAGACTTAACATAAGATTGAAAGCCCGTAAAAGCTTTACCAAAATTATTTTTTAGATACTGCAATTCAGCAGACTCATAGGCGGTAGAATCTAATTCAGATGCACTGATGTTTACAAAACTTAAGGTCTCTACCCAATCGGCATAAGATTGTACATCGCCTAAATCTACATAAGCACTTCGCGCATTACTAATGGCTTCTCTAGCAATACTGGTGGCAGGATAATCTGACACAAGGGCTTTAAAAGCGTCAATACTCTCGGCATAGCGATCTGTGTTGTAAAGCACCAAGCCTATTTTCATTTTTGCATCTGCCAAATAAGCACTGTTTGGAAACTGGGTTTGTATGGATGCAAACATTGCAATGGCTTCATCTGGCTGTTTTAGTTTTACATAAGCCTCTCCAATTCTATACAAAGCATCATCTCTATAGGTGGAGTTGGAAAAGTCTGTACTAAAATTAAGTAAGCGCTCTACCACCTTGTCATAATTCTCCATTTGTTGGTAGGCCAAGGCAATTTGATAAGCCGAATAATCGGCATCTACACCCCACAAGTCAATAGCCCTTTCGTAGTCTGCAATGGCTTTTTTATAGGCTTTAAGCATGTAATGCGAATCGCCCATACGTGCATAGGCATCGTGCAATCGAACATCAGTATCAGATGCATTGCCAGCATAAGTTTCGAAAGCTTTTAAGGATGCAGCAAAGTCCCACTGCTTAAAATGGGCATAGGCAACATGATAAGAAGCTGCCTCAAACTCGGGCATGGTTGTGGCCAATGCAGTGTTTTGAAAATTTGAGTACGATACAATGCTTTCTTTATAAGCTTCTAGGCGATAGTGCGATTCTGCTTTCCAAAAATGCGAAAGGGCCTCGTAGGTTTGGTTGTGCGTATAAACCAATGCTTTATCAAAATGCACAATGGCATCCTGGAAGTTTCCATCGTTAAAGAGTTGTACGGCTCTGTAATACGACACTTCTTGGTAGGCCTGCTGCAAACGGATGTTCTGCAAGCCATTTTCTTCCATAGATTTAATTGCTCTAACGTAATCTTTATGTGTTAAAAAGGCATTTACCAAATAAGAATAGGTCTCATCAATATATTCTGAGTCAGGGAAATTATTGATGAAATCTTGTAATATCATCGTCGGATCATTGTAAGGATAGCCCAACTCATAACAAAGTTTGGCAAAGTTAAAGTTGGCATGTTCTGTAATCGATGGATTAAAATCGAAATACGAAGCAGACTCAAAAGCATTTTGGGCAGAGCGTTTATCGCCCAACTGCAAATAGCAATCTGCCAAATAGTAAGATGCATTTTGGGCCAAACTGTCTTCGGCCTCAATAATTTTATTGAATGCAGTACTTGCCAAGGAAAACTCATTCATTCTGTAATGGGCTTGTCCCAGCAAGTAATACCCCATACTTTCTAGCTTGGCTCCAGAAGCCAAATACTTGTCTTGAAAAAACGAAACAGCAGCCTCGTAGTCCTTTAAGTGGTAATAAGCCTCTGCTATGAGCTTGTACATTTCATAAGAAGCTGGATTTGATTGATAACTGTAAGGTAAAGCAAATTCAATAAGTTCTTCGTAGGCTTTTTGATGGTGGTATATCTGCACCACAAAAAGCGGCAATTCATCCACATACATCGCTTGTTCCAACAGCTCTAAAAAATATTGTTTTGCAGTGGCATAATTGCCATCTCTGTATGCAATGTATCCAAAATAGTAGCTTGCTTTATTTTTGTAATCAGCACCTTTAGAAATAAGGTCGTGAAAAAAAGAAGCCGCCAACTTCATCTCTCCTATCTCAAACAAACTATAGGCATACTGAAATTTATACTTTGAGATGTCTTTTTTTCTTAATTGTCCAATATCTACAGTTTCATAATACAAAACAGCATTCTTGTAATCGCGTTTCTGATAATAATAATCGGCAATACGCTTAGAAGCCACATCATACAAGGTGCTGTTTGGATAGGTCTCTAAAAAACCTGTCATTAATTGCACAGCATCATTGTGAAAAAGCTGCATGGCAGAAAGACTCTTATAATAGTGCATATAAATAGCCAACATACTGTGCGGCGCAATATCTTCTTTCTCCAATTCTAAAAAAGATTGGTATGCTGCAGTGTATGAGGCAGAGTTGTACTGCTCCAAAGCCAATTGGTATGTTTCCGTTAAAGGATCAACCTGAACTTGCTGGGCATAAACACCATAAAGTGTAAAAAAAGTTAACAGAAATCCTGGAATTATAGATCGTTTCATTTTTTAATATTTATGTACTAAAATTAGAAAACAATTGAATGAGAATACATCTAACAAAATGAACTTATGAACGATGAATAGTTAATTGTATTTTTTATTTTAAAAAGCACCAAACATACCTAATTAGAGCCTTACAGATAAACTTTGTTGCTGATGCTAAATAAGTATCTTTGCCTTTTAAATTGCTATGGACTTAAGCTGGTACTTATACCCTTTATTCTTTTTTGCCGGATTGCTGGCAGGGTTTATCAATACCCTTGCTGGTAATGGCTCAGTATTTACTCTAAGTTTACTCTTGTTCTCTGGCATGCCTGCAGGTCTCGCAAATGGAACCAACCGCGTTGGCGCACTGGTTCAATGCATTGTAAGCATCGCTACATTTCGCAACAGCAATCAGTTTAAACCCTTATTAAAAAACAGTGCCGTTTTAATGATACCCGCTTTTATTGGGGCTGTTATTGGCGCCAATTCTGCCATTAATATTCCCGATGAAACACTTACAAAGGTTATTGGTTACCTAATGATTTTTATGCTCGGAATTGTGCTATTAAAACCCAAGCGGTGGCTCATAGAAACAGTAAGCCGCGAAAACAACAAGTCCGTTTTAAATTACCTCATCTTTTTTGCCATTGGATGGTACGCAGGTTTTATTCAAATGGGTATGGGTGTTTTATTTTTAGCAGCCTTGGTTCTGGTCTCAAAATACAGTTTAATACATGCCAATATGATCAAAATTATGATCAGCTTTGCCATACTCTTTCCAGCATTATTAATTTACATTTACAACAATCAAGTGGACTGGCAACCTGCCATAGCACTTGCTTTGGGTCAGGGACTGGGCGCATGGATTGCCACAAAGTTTGCCCTGGAAAATAAAAATGCCAGTATTTGGGTAAGGCGTATTCTTATTGTCATGATTTTACTGGCCATCATCAAATTATTTAACCTTTATACATATTTCATTTAAGATGGATAAAGAATGGTTTAAAGATTGGTTTAATACCGCCTATTATCATACGCTATACAAGCATAGAGACGAATCGGAAGCGCATCGTTTTATAGATCATTTATGCGCATATTTGAAGGTAAAAAAAGGTTCAAAAATTTTAGACTTGGCTTGCGGAAAAGGTAGACATGCGCTATATCTTGCAAAAAAAGGCTACCAAACTACTGGCGTCGATCTTTCAGAAGAAAGCATTTCCAAGGCAAAAGAACACAAAATTGAGAATGCACACTTTGAAGTGCACGACATGCGCGAGACTTTTATTGAAAAGGAATTCGACTACGTGTTTAACCTCTTTACCAGCTTCGGTTATTTTGAAGCAGATGAAGAAAACCTTAAAGTTTTAAAAGCAGCAGCAGCAAACTTAAAATCTGAGGGCATATTTGTTTTAGATTTTCTTAATGTAAAAAAAGTGATTCCTAATCTCATTGCAAACGAAGAGAAGACAATAGATGGCATAGATTTTAAAATAAACAGAACTTTTAATGGAAAACAAATCATCAAAGAGATTCTTGTAAATGATGGCCATCAAAAGCATCAATTTAAAGAAGCTGTTTCGGCTCTAGATCTGGTCGCATTAGAAAAAATGGCCCACAACTCAGGACTCCATATCATTGGTGTTTTTGGAGATTATAAGCTGCAGAATTTCAACATTAAAAATTCAGACAGACTCATCTTATTAATGCAATCTGAGCAAAAATAAAACACATATTCTTCTTATATTTGGCCGCATCAAAAGAAACAGATGACTTATATCGTATTAATTATCTCCGTCGTTATTGGAGCACTTATAGTGCAGGCAGTAAAAGAATTGAATGCAAATGTCATCAAGTTATTGCTTGCATTCTCTGGGGCATACCTGTTTGCCATTTCTGTTTTTCACCTGCTTCCCGAAGTTTATTCAGGCGGAAATAAAACTGTTGGCATTTTCATACTCTTTGGTTTCATCCTTCAGATCATCTTAGAGTTTTTCTCTCAAGGAATTGAACATGGTCATGCACACATACACAACAAAGCCATTCCCATATCAATGCTGATAAGTTTAGCCATTCATGCCTATTTAGAAGGCATGCCTCTTGCTGATGTAGATGCGCATGGTTACACACATCATTTTCAAGATTCACTACTTACAGGCATTGCGATACATAAAATTCCAGTTACCATTGTATTAATGAGCCTGTTTGCACAAGCTGGTTACTCAAAAATAAAGTCTTTTGGTTTTATTGCCATCTTTGCTATCATGGCACCACTTGGTACGCTTTCAGGAAATTTAATTCAAGAACTAAGTCTGTACAACAAAGAAATTATGGCTATCGTGGTTGGTATTTTCTTACACATTTCCACCACCATCCTCTTCGAAAGCTCTGAAGGACACAAATTCAATATTCAAAAACTCTTGGTTATTGGCTTAGGAAGTATATTGGCTTGGATGATCTAAAACCAGCATTAATACCCGTATTTATCCTTCCATCTTATTTTTAAAAATGCACGCATGGCTGATTCCCTGGTATTATTACCTGGTTCAAAAAACTTTTCACCACACATTTCGTCTGGAAGAAATTCTTGGTCCACAAACTGATTGGCATAATCGTGTGCATACTTATAGTCTTTACCATAATCAAGATCTTTCATCAGCTTCGTAGGTGCATTTCTAAGATGAAGCGGCACAGAAAGGTCTCCAGTTTGTTTTACCATTGCTTGTGCCTTATTTATAGCAGTATAAGAAGCATTACTCTTTTCAGAACAGGCCAAATAAGTTACACATTGGGCCAAAATAATTCTACTCTCTGGCATGCCTATCGTTGTGACGGCCTGAAAACAATTATTGGCCATAATTAAGGCTGTAGGATTGGCATTACCTATGTCTTCACTGGTAGCAATTAACAAGCGTCTGGCAATAAATTTAACATCTTCGCCACCTTCAAGCATTCGAGCCAGCCAATAAACAGAAGCATTAGGATCGCTGCCACGAATGGATTTAATTAGTGCAGAAGCAATATCGTAATGCTGTTCACCTGCTTTATCATAGGTCGCAATAACTTGTTGGGCGTGCTTTTCCACTAAAGCATCGTCAATCATCACTTTATGAGAAGATTCAGAATTCACAATAAGCTCAAATACATTTAACAGCTTACGCGCATCGCCACCTGATAGTCTTAATAGGGCTTTATCTTCTTTAATTACAATCTCTTTACGAGCCAATTTTTCATCCTCAGAAATGGCTCTCTTGAGTAAATGTTGTAAATCTTCTTTTGAAAAATGTTCCAGCGTATACACTTGACATCTCGATAATAATGCAGGTATCACTTCAAATGATGGATTTTCGGTGGTCGCACCAATCAAAGTAACTACGCCGGTTTCTACAGCACCTAAAAGAGAGTCTTGCTGAGACTTGCTAAATCGATGTATCTCATCGATAAATAAGACAGGGCTATCGGTTCCAAACAAACCTCTGCCCTTAGCTTTTTCAATCACCTCACGCACATCTTTTACACCAGAATTTATGGCACTCAGCGTATAAATTTCTCTATTGAGCTGCTGTGCAATAATCTGCGCCAAAGTTGTTTTACCTACCCCAGGAGGACCCCATAATACAATAGAAGGCAAAACACCCGCATCCATGGCCTTACGAAAAACAGTGTCTTTTCCCACCAAGTGAGATTGCCCAACAAATTCTTCAATATTTTTAGGCCGTAATCGTTCTGCTAAAGGTTGATTCATAGATGTGAATATTCTACTCAAATATAAATTAAAAAACAAAAGCCTTACGAAATTACGCAAGGCTTTTGACTGTGCTTAATCAATTAAAAAGTTTATTCAAATCTTGAAGCATCTATAGATTTATTTACAATCACCTTATCGAGCTTCATTTTAATAGACTGCCCTGCCACATTTTGTATGATTGTATGCGGAAAAACAGTTCCTTTAACAGATTTGTAATTTTGATATACTGAAGATTGTGCCATTTCACCTTGAGGTGGGTCAACAACTTCTTCAGACTTGAGCAACAATTTAGATGCAACACTATAATACTCAGTAGCATTCGTACCATCTTCATCAGTTCGCACAAGAACATATACTTCTTCTCCATCTAAAACATCAATGCCTTTTAAAGATGCAGTATAGGTGTCAAAATAATTTAATTCTGATGCCAACTTATATTCTGCTTTAGATTTTTCTAAGTCCTTAGCAGACATTTCTGTTTTACCTTGCATCCCATCATTAAATCCACTATTCCCATTAAAAAATTGTCTCTGTACAGTCATGCCCATCATGTTCATAGAAAACGAAAACAAATTGGGTTGCTGTTGCAAAATTTCAATTTCAAATTTTGCAGGCGCACCAGGAACTTCAGCACTGTAGTGAGATTCTAATGATTTTAATTTTTTTAATTTCTTCACACCACCTAAAGCTTCTATATAATCATCAATCACAGATTCAGGTGTTACACCTTCTGGAACAGCCTTAAGGTCAGATTTCTCTACACCATAATTATCGCGAAGTGTAACCGTTCCAAATACTTCAAGCTTTTCTTTTAATTGATCCGCATCTCCTACTACAATAATGTGTGCTTGATTTGGCTTAAGGTATTTTTGAGCCACCTCATAAATGTCATTTACAGTAATTTCTGAAAGCTGCTTTAAATAAGTTGCATAGTAATCATCATCCAAACCTAAATAGTCTGTATTAATTGCAAAACTTGCAACAGTAGAGGATCTTTCTAGTGCAATAGCAAATTTACCAGACATATTATTAATAACACCTTGTAACTCTTCTTCAGAAACTTTAGAAGTACGTAAATCATTAATTTCCTTCAAAAACTCTACGATGGCACTGTCTGTAACTTCATTTCTAACTTTAGCTGATGCAACAAATTCAGCACCTAACTCATCTGCAGATAAAGATGAGTATGCACCATAAGTATATGCTTTATCTTCTCTCAAGTTTCTGAACAATCGCGCAGAAGAACCGCCTCCTAAAATATTATTTAAGACCTTTACTTTAAGAGCATCATCTGAAGCTGGGTGAAGGGCTACAGGATATGTAATGTTAATCACAGATTGTACTGCCCCAGCTTTATTTACTAATGAAACTTCATTTTTTGAGGGTGCACTCGGCATATCATAAATCGCATTTTCGTATGACTTAACCTCCCATGATGACAGGTGTTTTTCGAGCATAACTTTTGCCTCATCTAAAGTAATATCACCCACAATAGCCAAATAAGATCCATTAGGACTAAAATAGGTCTCATAAAATGCCTTACAATCTTCTAAACTGATGTTAGAGAGCGTTTCTTCAGTCATCAACTCACCGTAAGTGTGCTTAGAACCAAAATTCATAACACTACTTACATTCGAAGCAATTTCATCGGGGTCATCCATTGAAGCGGCTAATCCAGACATGTTCTGTTTAATGAGTTTGTCAAACTCTTCAGAAGTGAATTCAGAATTTAAAAGAATATCAGAAAAAAGTGTCATTAAAGTTGGTAAATGCTTGGTTAGCGAACTCGCGTAAATGCCAGAAGAAGAAGTACTCAAATAAGCACCAATATAGTCTATCGAAGCATCTATTTCATCTTTTGAGCGGCTTTTTGTTTTTGTTCCTAATAAATCGCCTGCAATCGAAGATAATCCTACTGCATTACCTTCCAATTCAGGATGGTATTTAAATTGAAGCGACAGTGATACTTTTGGTAATTTATGATTTTCTACAACAAATACTTTGAGCCCATTTTCCATTTCAAAAGACGCAATAGAACCAATTTGTATTTCTGGTGCAGGACCAGCCTCAGGGACAATACTTCTGTCTTGTGCAACTAAAGAAGCACACATCATAATGTTTAGTATAAATAATATCTTTTTCATTGTACTATTCTTTATCGATTTTAGGTAAATAATGCAGTGTTACACGATTTTCTTTACGAAGGTATTTTTGAGATGCTGCCAAAATATCTTCACGGCTTACTGCCAAATAACGATCCAACTCTGTATTTACTAGATTTGTTTGTCCACCGAAATACAAATAATAATCTGAAAGACTTTCAGCAATACCTGCCATAGAAGCATTGGCGCTAACAAAATCATTTTCAATCTGATTTTGAAGTTTTTCAAATTCTTCTAAAGAGATAAGCTCTTTAGTCATTCGTTCTATCTCATGATTCATAGAAGCTTCTAAATCCATTACATCGACACCCATATTGGCCATACTAAACATTAAAATTAAACCAGGATCTTCTGTTGGCATTGGAAATGCACCAGAATAGACTGCTTTTTGCTGTTTGTCAACAATATTTTTTTGAAACCTAGAACTGTTTCCTTGAGATAAGAGCATGCTCAACATCTCAACGGCATAAGCATCGTCTGTTCCCTGAGCAGGGCTATGATATGCCTGAACTACAGCAGGTAATTGTATGTTGTCGTATACAGTATCTCTTACCTCAGAGAATTTTTCAGGCTCTACTATAGAAGGTCTTGGAATAGGATTACTTCCTTTCTTTATCGATCCAAAATAGGTTTCAATCCATATTTTTGCCTGCTTAGGATCTATATCTCCTGCTATAGACAAACAAGCATTATTAGGAACGTAAAAGGTTTCATAAAACGCCATAAATTCATCTAAATTAGCTTGGTTAATATACTCAGGAGAACCACCAGGTGTCCAACGGTAAGGATGCTTCTCAAAAGCGTGTTCAAACACTTCATTCATGATAGATCCATATGGCGTATTTTCATTGCGCTCTCTCAATTCTTCTTTTACAACTTCCCTTTGGGTATCAACACCTATCTGATCAATCTTAGCATGAAGCATACGCTCTGACTCCATCCAAAGCGCCAGTTCTAATTGATTAGAAGGTAAAATTTCATAATAAAAAGTACGATCGAAAGATGTATTTGCATTAAGCACACCTCCATTCTCTTGAACCATCTTCATATACTCACCACGGCCAATATTTTCTGAGCCTTCAAAAAGAAGGTGCTCAAAGAAATGTGCAAAGCCAGTGCGATTTGGATCTTCATTTTTAGAGCCAACATGATAGGATACTGATACTGCAACAATTGGCGTACTGTGATCTTCATGCAAAATTACATGTAAGCCATTATCTAAATCATATTCTGTAAAAGAAATAGGATTCATTTGCCCTAACACTATTAAAGGGCAAAATACCATTAATAACAAAATATTTTTATTCATTTTTTCATTGTTTTTTAAATGTTAAAATTAAATATTTTACAAAAAACCCCACCTGTAAGGTGGGGTGGTATATTTCATTTCTTAAAACGAATCTTATTTTTTCAATTCCATTCTTTTAAGTCTCGTTAAATGAAGCGAAATTTCTTTTCGGTCTTCTGTCGACAAATCAAGATTGATCATTGCTTCCTTTAAGATCTTAGTCTTTTCTTTTTCAGACAATTTTGATTTTAAAAAAAATCTATAAATCATTTTTGAACGAAGTTTGTTATCAGATTCTTTAACAAAAACCTTTTCAACCATCATAGATAATTTCTTCATTTCGGCTTTTTGTTCCTCTTGTGACAGTGAATTCAAAACCTCAACATTATCAGATGACGAATCTTGAACTTTTGAGGTATTTTGTTGACAAGAAAAAGCCAAAACTGTAGCTAAACTTAATACTAATTTTAATCTCATAATCTTCTTATTTAATGCTTAACAATATTAATAAATTGGTTTGTTCTAAAAAAATAAAAGGTTAGGAAACCTAACCTTTTATTTAAAACATTAAAGAAATCTATTTAACCTCTTCAAAATCAACATCGGTAACATCTTCTGTATTAGATTCCGTTTCCTCAGTTTTAGGTTCTGCACCTTCAGCATTGGATTGTGCATACATCTCTTGAGAAGCCGCTTGGAAAATCTGATTTAAAGTTTCCATAGCAGTGTCAATAGCTGGAATATCTTGCGCTTCATGTGCTTTTTTCAACTCTGCAATGGCATCTTCAATCGGTTGCTTTTTATCTGCAGGTAATTTATCACCAAATTCAGCCATTTGCTTTTCTGTTTGGAAAATCATTTGATCTGCAGCGTTTAGCTTATCAACTTTTTCTTTTACTGCCTTATCTGCATCTTCATTAGCCTTAGCTTCATCACGCATCTTTTGAATTTCTTCGTCAGTTAAACCAGAAGAAGATTCAATCTTAATATGTTGTTCTTTACCAGTAGATTTGTCTTTTGCAGAGACCTTCATAATACCATTGGCATCAATATCAAAAGTCACTTCAATTTGTGGAACTCCTCTTTGTGCTGGTGGAATATCAGCCAACTGAAAACGACCAATCGTTTTATTATCTGCTGCCATAGAACGTTCTCCCTGAAGCACATGAATGTCAACCGCCGGTTGATTGTCTGCAGCAGTAGAAAATACTTGAGATTTGTTCGTTGGTATGGTTGTATTGGCATCAATAAGTTTTGTAAATACAGCACCCATTGTTTCAATACCTAAAGATAAAGGAGTAACATCTAATAAGAGTACATCTTTAACTTCTCCTGTAAGAACACCACCCTGAATGGCTGCTCCAATTGCAACAACCTCATCAGGATTTACACCTTTAGAAGGCTTCTTACCAAAGAATTCTTCAACAATGGCCTGAATTGCAGGAATACGTGTTGAACCACCTACTAAAATAACCTCATCAATTTCATTTTTGTCTAAGCCCGAATCAGCCAAAGCTTTCTTACAAGGTCCTATAGAACGTTGAATTAATGAATCCGCAATTTTCTCAAAATGAGACCGAGTTAAAGTTCTTACCAAGTGCTTAGGACCAGAATCTGTTGCTGTAACATAAGGTAAATTAATTTCTGTTTGTGTAGAAGAAGATAACTCAACTTTTGCTTTCTCTGCTGCTTCCTTTAAACGTTGAAGCGCCATTGGATCTTTACGTAAATCAATAGACTCATCAGCCTTAAATTCTTCAGCCAACCAATCAATAATCACTTGATCAAAGTCGTCACCCCCTAGATGGGTATCACCGTTTGTAGATTTTACTTCAAAAACACCGTCACCCAATTCAAGAATAGAAATATCAAAAGTACCACCACCAAGGTCAAATACCGCAATATTAACATCTTTATCTTTCTTATCTAGACCATATGCTAGAGCAGCTGCAGTAGGTTCGTTAATAATACGTCTTACTTTTAACCCAGCTACTTCTCCAGCTTCTTTTGTAGCTTGTCTTTGAGAATCGTTAAAATAAGCTGGAACTGTAATAACAGCTTCACTTACTTCTTGACCTAAATATTCTTCGGCCGTTTTTTTCATTTTCTGAAGCACCATCGCAGAAATTTCTTGTGGCGTATACATACGACCATCAATATCTACACGTGGGGTGTTGTTATCACCTTTAACAACTGAATAAGGTACATTCTTAATTTCCTTTGTACATTTATCAAAGGTCTCTCCCATAAAACGCTTAACAGAATATATTGTTTTTTGAGGGTTTGTAATTGCTTGTCTTTTTGCAGGATCACCAACTTTACGCTCACCGCCTTCTACAAAGGCAACAATAGATGGTGTTGTTCTTTTTCCTTCAGCATTAGCAATAACGACTGGCTCGTTCCCTTCCATTACCGATACACAGGAGTTTGTTGTACCCAAGTCAATTCCGATAATTTTACTCATATTTAAAAAATTTAATTGATTTTATATTTTTCAATCACATAAAGTCAATCATTGTGCCATTAAAAAAATCAAAGTAAC
>NTKG01000036.1 GCA_002457305.1 Bacteroidetes bacterium MED-G21
GCGCCTGCTGCTGAGGAAGCGCCTGCTGCTGAGGAAGCACCTGCTGCTGAGGAAGCGCCTGCTGCTGAAGAGGCTTCAGAATAATGAAATTGAAGGACTGCTACTTTATTGGTCACATTAGCCGTAAACATGGCTTTAAAGGAGACCTACTTGTAAAGTTAGATGTTGATAATCCTTCGGAATACAAAAATTTGGAATCAGTCTTCGTTGATAAAAAAGGAAGACTGGTTCCTTTTTTTATAAACGCTTGTAAACTCACTCAAAAAGGGTTCTTACACATACATTTTGATGGAATAGACACAGAAGCAGAAGCAAACAAACTTTGCAAATGTGGGCTATACCTTCCGCTCTCTTTTCTTCCACCCTTGGAAGGGAACAAATTTTACTACCATGAGATCGAAGGCTTCAAAGTCATCGACAGATCTTACGGAGAAGTTGGTATCTTAAAAGAAGTCATTAATCAGTCAGTACAACCACTTTTCGCTATCGAAAAAGAAGATAAAGAAGTGCTCATTCCAATTGCAGACTCTATTATTGATAAATTAGACAGAGAAAATAAATGTCTTTACTTAACTTGCCCAGAAGGATTAATTGAAGTGTACTTAGGTTAATAGTTTAAATTAGGTGAATGAATCATTACTCATAATTTTCACAAACACATCTCTATAACTAAACGATCATGGGGAAAAAGAATAAAAAGAAAGACATTACGGGCGTGGTATATTCTACCAACCAAAACTATGACTATTCTTATGACGATGAACAAGAAGAAGAAACGCTTCCTCCTAACGAACAAGATCTAAGAATTGTCTTAGACCGAAAAAAAGGAGGCAAAGTAGTTACTACAATTATAGACTTTATCGGAAGCAAAGAAGATCTTAAAACGCTGGGGAAAGAACTTAAAACCTATTGTGGGGTCGGTGGTACTGTTAAAAACGGTGAAATTTTAATTCAAGGAGATTTTAGAGATAAAATATTAGCACTACTACTTAAAAAAGGATACAAGGCAAAAAAGAAAGGTGGTTAATTCATAGAACTAAACCAATCAAAATCATTTTCAATCTACTTTTATATAAAAAAGCCTTACAATGAAAAGAATTCAAGAAGCAGTCAATTTCATTAATTCATTTAAATTCACAAAACCACTCACCGGAATTGTTTTGGGAACTGGTTTGGGTGGATTGCTCGATAAATGTGAAATAGAAATTTGTATTTCATACAAAGACATCCCACACTTTCCCATATCTACGATTGAATCAAATCAAGGCCAAATCATCTTTGGAAAAACAGCAAACAAACCTGTTGTAATTATGCAAGGGCGTTTTCACTATTACGAAGGATATTCTGGAAAAGAAATAACCTTTCCCATAAGAGTTCTTAAAGAACTAGGAATTAAAAACCTACTGATCTCAAATGCATCAGGAGCTCTAAATTCGGACTATAAAAAAGGAGATTTAGTTATTGTAAATGATCACATAAACCTTCTATTTGACAATCCACTTAGAGGGAAAAATATAGAAGAACACGGCACAAGATTTCCAGACATGTCCGAACCTTACAATAAAAAGTTAAGCAATGTACTATGGGCGTGTTCGAAAAACATAAATTGTAATTTCCATTCTGGAATATATGCCGCATGGCAAGGTCCATCACTAGAAACTCGAGCCGAATACAGGATGCTTAAAATTTTAGGTGCTGATTTGGTAGGCATGTCCACAGTGCCCGAAGTTATAGTTGCCAATCACATGAACCTGCCTTGCGCAGTAGTATCTGTATTAACCGATGAATGTGATCCAGACAATCTTAATCCAGTTTCTATTGAAGAAATTATTTCCATTGCCAAAAAAAGTGAGCCACTCTTAACCGAGCTATTTACCAAAACAATCAGCCAATTATAAATTCATCAAGAATTCCATGGTATCTACCCCATCAGCATAATCATCGATTGCTGGAATTTGGGCTTGCCCAAAATCAAATGAATTTTCAATATCAAAAGTAGATACGACACATTGAATTTGATTTGATTTGGCAATAAGATGTTCTTTAAGCTCATCAAGATCATCATAACACTCGTAATGAAGCATTGATATAGGAGAACTAAATGATGAATCTTCTCTTAATAATAAAAATCCATTTTCCAGCATTTCATTTCCCCCCATCAAAAAAAGTGCTCTATAATAATCAAAGTTATTGGCATACTTTTTATTGTCTATGACATCCTTGTATTTATAAAAAGCTTCAAATAGCATCTCAAAATCATATCCATTAGGCACATACAACTTAGATACATTTCTACAACCTAAACCATAGTATGCAAAAACATCATCTCCCATAGATTCAAGTTCTTTTTGAGTTTCATTACCTGACAAAACAGCAACAGAATTCCTATTCTTTCGAATAATATGTGGATACTTGGAAAAGTAATAATTAAAGTAACGTGCAGTGTTGTCTGAACCTGTTGCAATAACTGCGTCAAAATCTTTCATTCTAGATTCCGTAAACGAAATTACCTGACCAAATATTGGATTCAAATCTACCAACATCTTGACTATTAAAGGCAACAAAACCTTATCCTCAGAAGACAACTTAACAATGACATGATGCCCACTAAGTAAGGCACAAACGAAATCATGAAAACCAACTAGAGGAATATTTCCAGCCATAATAATAGCAACTGTTTTCGGGTCATCACTCCATTTATATTTTGAAGACCATTCTTTTAAAATATCTGGCTTTAACCATCCTGACAAAGCGCCTAACGCACGCCTAACTTGTTTTTCTTCAAACCAACCATTATGGGTTTTAGCAGAAGTAATTGCCGAATAAAACGGTTCATAAAACTTTTTATTTAAAGTAATATTTGTCTTTTCAGAATAAAAAGATTCGAACTGACTCAAAAAAAGCCCTATTGAACTAAATGCCTCAATAACAATATCTCGATTCATCAACAATGTTTTTGCTATATTTGTATCGCAAACATACAAATCTTTATATAGTAATGGCAATTATTATTACTGACGAATGTATTAATTGTGGGGCATGTGAAGCAGAGTGTCCAAACACTGCTATTTATGAAGGAGGTATAGAATGGACTTTTGCTGAAGGAACGAAACTTAATGGGCAAATAAAATCAAAAAAAAACGGACATATTGATGCAAACCAAGACCAAGAACCTGTATCTTATGATTTTTATTACATAGTAACAGATAAATGTACTGAATGCATGGGTTTTCATGAAGAACCTCAATGCGCTGCTGTATGTCCTGTTGAATGCTGTGTTCCGGATGAAGATAATGTAGAAACTCAAAATGATTTACTCACTAAAAAAGCCTTTCTCCATTGTGAATAATTTAACAAAACACCTCCTGCATATTTTCCTTTCATTTACCTGTCTTTCTCAGGCTCAAAAAAATGATGATTTGATGTTTTTTGAATCTCGACTACAAACTCTAACCAATAAAATTTTAACAGAAAATTCTGATTCATTAAAATATGAAGCCAATAAGTTGCTAGAAGAAGATATTGAAGAAATTATGCTCATGACAGGTAGTTTTGATTATCCTTTTGAAAATTTAGACAACATGAGTATTCTAACTTCACCTGATGATAAATTTAGAATTTACAATTGGGTTATCCCTAAAGAAGATGGATCTTTTGAATACTTCGCTTACCTTCAACTTTATAAAAAAAGAAAAAAAGGACTTTACTTCTTTAAACTTTCAGACATCTCCTCAATGGTGAATGACGAACAATATAAAATCTTTACAAATGGCGACTGGTTCGGCGCACTTTATTCTGAAATCATACATAACGAATTTGAATCTAAAGACATATACACGCTTGTCGGTTGGGATGGAAACAACAACACTTCCACAAAAAGAATAGTTGAAATCCTACATTTAGACGAAAATAAAAAACCTGTATTTGGAGCGCCAATCATTAAAATGAACGACGGTACACGTTACAGAATGGTCTTAGAATACTCTAATAACGTGAGCACTTCAATGGCCTATGACCCAAACAACAATCACATTATTTATGACCACCTTGAACCGATGGAAGGCGCACAAAAAGGCTTATATGAATTTTACATTCCAAACCTAAGTTATGATGGATTGACATTTAAAAATGGGAAATGGCGAATGGTTGAAGATGTACCTGTTTTTAATGACAAGAAACAAGATGGTAAACCACCCAAAAATATTCAAAGAGGTCTTTCAAAACAATAAGAATATTGCCACTAAATATATCCTGAAAATCATCTGTAAATAATTATTTTGAATAAAGATGTTAGTAAAAGGTTATATATGTTTAAAATTACCCAATATATTTTTTCTAATATCCTAAAAATTAGTCGAATTTTGCTTTTTATTTATTTAAGCCTAATTGACTCATTTTTAAGATGAAAAAACACAACTTCAGTGCCGGCCCATGCATACTTCCGCAACAGGTTCTTGAAAAAGCTTCTCAAGCTGTATTAAACTTTAACAACTTAAGCCTTTCTTTAATTGAAATATCTCATAGAAGTAAAGATTTTGTTGCTGTTATGGATAAAGCACAAGCTCTGGTAAAAGAATTATTACAAGTACCAGATGGCTACTCTGTACTTTTTCTTCAAGGTGGTGCAAGTACTCAGTTTTTAATGACCACAATGAATTTATTAAAAACATCAGGAAAAGCAGCTTACATTAATACTGGAACGTGGTCTACTAAGGCTATAAAAGAAGCTAAAAGAATTGGAGACATTGATGTTATAGCCAGTTCTGAAGACAAAAACTTCTCTTATATTCCAAAAGATTATACTTCTTCAGAAGATACAGACTATCTGCACTTCACATCAAATAACACGATCTTTGGAACCCAGTTTCATGAATTCCCAAAAGTTTCAAAAGACACCATGTTGGTCTGTGACATGTCATCAGATATTTTCTCTAGAAAAATTGATGTTTCTAAATTTGATTTAATCTACGCCGGAGCCCAAAAAAATATGGGTCCTGCTGGAACTACTCTAGTCATCATAAAAGATGAAATCCTCAACAAAACAGGACGCGACATTCCTACAATGTTAGATTATTCAACTCATATCTCTAAAGGATCAATGTTTAACACACCGCCTGTATTTCCAATATACGTATCTATGCTAACATTGGAATGGCTAAAGAATAATGGTGGTGTAGACAATATTGAAAAATTAAACAATGCAAAAGCTCAACTGCTTTATTCAGAAATTGACAGAAATCCTCTTTTTAAAGGAGTTGCTGCTGTAGATGATCGATCAAAAATGAATGTCACTTTTGTATTAACTGACGAAAGCAAACAAGAAATATTTGATAAGCTTTGGAATGACGCAGGAATTAACGGACTAAAAGGTCACCGATCTGTTGGTGGCTACCGAGCCTCAATATACAATGCACTTCCAATTGAAAGTGTACAGGTATTAGTAAACATCATGCAAGAACTGGAAAACACCCTCTAAAATGATGCAGAAACTAAAAAAAGTTTTAGACAAAGATGGGAACAATATCAGCCCACAATTAGGAGAAAACATTAAAAATTATCTTATCGATATTGATGGGACAATTACAGAAGATGTTCCAAACGAGGAACCTCAAAGAATGGTAACATGTAAACCTTGGTTGGATGCTCGTAAAATAATTAATGAATGGTATGATGAAGGTCACATCATCACATTCTTCACCTCTAGGACAGAAGAAACTAGAGAAATCACATTAGCCTGGTTAGACCAACACAAATTTAAATACCATGGTTTATTAATGAATAAACCCCGAGGTGGAAACTACCACTGGATAGACAACCATATAGTTAAAGCTACTCGTTTTAAAACCAAATGGACTCCTTTGGTTAAGAAAAGTAGCATGATAGAAGTTTTTGATAACGACATAGAAAAATGAAAATACTAGCAAACGACGGAATTGCAAAAAGTGGAATTGATGCAATGGAAAGTTCAGGCTTTAAAGTCATTACAGACAAAGTAGACCAAAGCCAATTAATTGATTATATCAATAAAAATGACATTACAGCACTTTTAGTTCGCTCAGCAACAAAAGTACGCAAAGACATTATTGATGCGTGCCCAAATCTAAAACTCATCGGACGAGGTGGTGTTGGAATGGATAACATTGATGTAGATTATGCTCGCGACAAAGGCTTACATGTCATAAATACGCCTGGTGCTAGCTCTGCCTCTGTTGCTGAATTAGTATTTGCACACCTTTTTGGAATGGTGCGTTTCTTATTTGACGCCAACAGAAACATGCCTTTAGAGGGAGATACTCGTTTTAAAGAATTAAAGAAAAGTTATGGGGCTGGAATTGAACTTAGAGGGAAAAAAATCGGTATCATTGGTTTTGGTCGAATCGGTAGAGAAGTTGCAAAAATAGCTTTAGGCCAAGGAATGGAAATTATTGCTCATGATACCCAATGTAAAAATGCAAAAATTGAAATTGATTTTTACGATGGCCAGCAAGTAAACTTCAACATCAACACTGTTGCCATTGAAGAAGTATATAAAAATGCTGATTTTATTACCGTTCACGTACCTTTTCAAGGGAAACCATTAATTTCCAAGAAAGAAATTGAAATGATGAAAGATAATGTTGGTTTAGTTAACGCTGCCAGAGGTGGTGTTATAAATGAGGTTGACTTATTAGACGCATTAGAAAGTGGTAAAATACGTTATGCTGGTTTAGATGTTTTTGAAAATGAACCAACCCCGAACATGAAAGTCTTAATGGCGCATCAAATCTCCTTAAGTCCTCATATTGGGGCTGCAACACTTGAAGCCCAAGATCGAATTGGTACAGAATTAGCTGAACAAATTGAGCAACTTTTAAAATAACAAACAACCAATTTTGTCACTATTAAAAGTAATCAAAAAATCTACGCATGATTTTATTCTTTAAGGGAGCAAACCAAGTATTTGCCATAGCCACTAAAGAAACTATTAGCCAAGAAAATTGTGAAAAACTACAATGGTTGTTCGGCAATGCCGAAAAAATTAACTCTGAAACTGTAAATGCTACTTTTACAGGTCCTAGAAAGGAAATGATTACCCCTTGGAGTACAAATGCCGTTGAAATCACTCAAAATATGGGCATCGATGGTATCGATCGTATTGAAGAGTACTTTGCTTTTGAGGAGAAAACTGGCTACGACCCAATGTTGCAGGTCAAATATAACGGGCTTAATCAAGAAATATATACAGTTGACACAAAACCTGAAGAGATCATTCACATTGAAGATATCGCTGCCTACAACAATCAAGAAGGATTGGCTTTAAGTCAGGATGAAGTAGATTACCTAAATAGCGTAAGTAAAGATATTGGTAGAAAATTAACAGATTCTGAAGTTTTTGGTTTTTCTCAAATCAACTCCGAACACTGTAGACACAAAATATTTAACGGAACCTTCATTATCGATGGTGAAGAAAAAGAAACCAGTCTTTTCAAATTGATCAAAAAGACCTCCGAAATGAATGGAGGCAACTTGGTTTCTGCCTACAAAGACAATGTTGCTTTTGTAAAAGGCCCTCAAATAGAATTATTTGCTCCTAAGCGTCAGGATATTGCCGATTACTACCACACCAAAGAAATTCAATCTGTACTTTCTCTAAAAGCAGAAACACACAACTTCCCGACAACTGTTGAACCTTTTAATGGTGCTGCAACAGGCTCTGGTGGCGAAATTAGAGACCGTCTTGCAGGTGGTAAAGGCAGTTTACCTTTAGCAGGAACTGCAGTCTATATGACTTCTTACTCTCGTTTAGAAGATGAGCGTAACTGGGAAGCAGGAATGGAAGAACGCCCTTGGTTGTACCAAACACCAATGGACATTTTAATAAAAGCATCAAACGGCGCATCTGACTTCGGAAATAAATTCGGTCAGCCCTTGATTTCGGGTTCAGTTTTAACCTTCGAACACGAAGAAAACAACAAGCAATTAGGTTTTGATAAGGTCATTATGTTGGCCGGTGGTATTGGATGGGGAAAACATGAAGATGCTCTTAAAGATGTACCCAACAAAGGAGACCGCGTCGTTATTTTGGGTGGTGACAACTACCGCATTGGAATGGGAGGTTCCTCAGTATCTTCTGTAGATACAGGTGAATTAGCTAACGCCATCGAATTGAATGCCATTCAGCGCTCCAACCCTGAAATGCAAAAACGTGCTGCCAATGCCATAAGAGCTATGGTAGAAAGTGATAAGAATCCTATCGTTTCCATCCATGACCACGGTGCTGGTGGGCACTTAAACTGTCTATCTGAATTGGTGGAAGAAACGGGTGGTAAAATCGATTTAGAAGCACTTCCTGTAGGTGACCCTACCCTATCGGCTAAAGAAATTGTTGGTAACGAATCTCAGGAACGTATGGGATTGGTGATCGATGAAAAACACATTGAAGAGCTTCGTAAAATATCGGAACGTGAGAGAGCACCTTTCTACAATGTAGGTGAGATTACCAGCGATATGAACTTCTCTTTTGAGTCGAGCAAAGATGGTCGTAAGCCCATCAACATGAAATTGAATCACTACTTTGGTTCTTCTCCAAAAACAATTATGACAGACGAGAGAGAAGAGGCAAACTTCTCTCATCTAACATACAGTCAAGACAACATCATAGAATACATTACATCAGTTCTTCAATTGGAAGCTGTGGCATGTAAAGACTGGTTAACCAATAAAGTTGACCGTTGTGTATCGGGTAGAGTTGCCAAACAACAAAATACAGGACCTTTACACATCCCACTAAACAACTGTGGTGTGATGGCATTAGATTACAGAGGCCAAAAAGGTATTGCTACTTCCGTAGGACATGCCCCTGTTAGTGCATTGATTGATCCTGTTGCCGGTTCTCGCAATTCTATTGCCGAGGCCTTAACAAACATTGTTTTCGCTCCTATTTCAAACAACTTAAATGGCGTTTCTTTAAGTGCCAATTGGATGTGGCCATGTAGAAATAAAGGTGAAGATGCACGTTTGTACGATGCAGTAAAAGGAATCAGCGACTTCGCTATTTCTTTAGGAATAAATGTGCCTACCGGTAAGGACAGTCTATCGATGACCCAGAAATACAAAGATGGCAGCAAAGTGATTTCTCCGGGTACAGTGATCATTTCTGCCATTGGTGAGTGTAGCAACATCAACCAGGTGGTGAGCACTGTATTAAAGAAAAAAGAAAATGCACCAATCATCTACATCAACTTATCGCAAGATGACTTTAAGTTGGGTGGTAGTTCATTTGCTCAAATAAATAACAAAGTAGGTTCTGAAACACCAAGCATTCAAGATGCTGAATTCTTTAAAAATGGTTTCAATGCGATTCAGAAATTGATCAAGTCTAACTTGGTTGAAGCCGGACACGATATTTCTGCCGGTGGTTTAATTAGCGCTTTATTAGAAATGTGTTTTGCTGATGTGAACCTCGGTGCCGATATTGATTTAACTTGCTTAAACGAACAAGACATTGTTAAAGCATTATTCGCTGAAAACTCTGGTGTACTTCTTCAGGTAAACGACATCGCTAAAGCGGATGGTATTTTAAGGGAGATGAACATTGCTTACCATACATTGGGTACAGCAATAGATACTGCAGAATTAAACATCAAAAGTCACGATCTAAACTTCAACTTAAGCGTTAGCGATTTAAGAGATGTTTGGTACAAAACTTCTTATCTATTAGACCGCAAGCAAAGTGGCGAAGAAAAAGCATTAGAGCGTTTCAACAACTACAAGCACATGCCATTAAAATTCAACTTCCCTGAAGGATTCAGCGGACAGTTGGCAGCCATGGGATTAGATCCAAACAGAAAAACAGCCAGCGGATTAAAAGCAGCGATCATTCGCGAAAAGGGTTCAAATTCTGAGCGCGAAATGGCTTATGCACTATACTTGGCCGGTTTCGATGTGAAAGACATCCACATGACCGACTTGATGAGTGGCCGTGAAGATCTGAGCGATGTTAATTTTATCGCTGCTGTTGGTGGATTCTCTAACTCAGACGTTTTAGGTTCTGCAAAAGGATGGGCCGGATCATTTAAATATAACGACAATGCACGAAATGCTTTAAAGAACTTCTTCGATAGAGAAGACACACTATCCATAGGTATTTGTAATGGTTGTCAGCTATTTATAGAATTGGGAATGATTAACCCAGATCACAAAGAAAAACCCAAAATGCTTCACAACGACTCTCACAAATTTGAGTCCGGTTTTGTGAATGTAGACATACCGGAAAACAACTCAGTAATGCTTGGCACATTATCAGGTTCTCGACTAGGTGTTTGGGTTGCACATGCTGAAGGTAAATTCAATTTCCCATACAATGAAGATCAATATCAGATTGTATCGAAGTTCAGCTACAAAAACTACCCTGCAAACCCAAATGGCTCTGACTTTAACACGGCAGCCATTACTTCAAATGACGGCCGGCACTTGGTAATGATGCCTCACCCAGAGCGTTCTATCTTCCCTTGGAACTGGGCACACTATCCGGAAAATGGAAACAAAGTTTCGCCATGGATCGAAGCTTTTGTTAATGCGCGTAACTGGGTTGCAGAAAAAACCAAATAATCGTTTTTACTTACAATAAAAAAGCCCTCGCATTTGCGAGGGCCATAATTTCATAAAAAGTAAATATCAATTGTTTACTTTATCGAGATGATACACATACTCAAATTCTTCATAAGCAACAAAATCTGTTGAATCATTGTAAGTTCTAAAGTCCTTAATAAAAAACACAAACGTTTGAGATGTGAGTTCTGTAACGTGATATTCTAAGGTCGTATCTGAATCTGTTAAAGTAAAAAGCATGTTTTCATACGCCCAATTATAGGTTTTAGGTAAAGAATCAACATCAGTCCATATTAATGATGAAGAAGACACGTCAAGCGTTGAAAACTCATTTTGATGATCTATAATCACTGTCTGTCGGCTGTCAATGTCCCGAACAGGCGGATCATAAGGACCGAAATGCCCCAATTCATGCGTCGTTGCTGTTTGAGTAATTTCCCACAAACCAATAACTGGAGAGATAACTGTTTCTTCTGAATCATCTTTTTTACAAGAAGTAATTGATAAAATTAAAAGAGAGAGCGAAAATAAAATTCTTTTCATTTTTATAGTTTTTGATTAAAAATCGAAATCAATTCAATATTAACACACCAAATTTATAGAAATAAAGCACAGCTTATATGTAAGTAATTATTAAGAATTAACAACTTTATTAATAAAATAAAGGGGGATAATCTTCTAATTAAAAAAGATTGATTAAGACATTAACTCATCATTATTTACCGGTCTTAATTGACCTTCTGAACTAGCAATAACTGTAGCTACAGTAGCATCACCAGTTACATTTACAACCGTTCGGAGCATATCAAGGATTCGATCAACCGCAAAGATTAAAGCAACTCCTTCCGGATCCATACCTACAGCACCTAATACAATAACAAGCATTACCAATCCTGCACCAGGTACAGCAGCAGCTCCAATAGAAGCTAGGGTAGCTGTTAAAACAATGGTTAACTGCTGAGTTAAATCTAAATCTATTCCAAAAGCCTGTGCAATAAAAACAGCAGCTACAGCCTGATACAAGCTCGTTCCATCCATATTAATGGTGGCTCCCAATGGCAACACAAATGAACTTACCTCTTCCGAAACACCTAAATGGTCTTCACAACGCTCCATCGTAACTGGTAAAGTTGCAGCACTTGAACTGGTAGAAAAAGCTAACATCTGTGCTGGCATAATTCCTTTAAAGAAATCCAGATAGTTCATTTTTGTAAACAAGCGTAAAATAATTGGATACACCACTAGTATCATGATTAACAATCCTGTAACCACAGCCAAAGAATACAAACCTAAAGCTGAAAACAATTCAATTACATTGTTCAAATCACCATCAGAAAAATCTACCATAAGTGAAGCCAATAATGCAAACACGCCATAAGGTGCTGTCATCATAATAATATCAACAATTTGGAGTATAACATCATTAACACCATCAAAAAATCCTTTTACATACAAGGTTTTCTCATCAGGCAGCATAATCATAGCGATTCCAAAAAGAATGGCAAAAAAGATCACTTGCAGCATATTTTTATTATTGGTACTTGCCTTCATAAAGTTTTGTGGAACAATATCTACCAAAAACTGCAAAGGTCCTTGGTCTTTTACCTGAGCTGCCGCTTGCATTTTTGCTTCTGTTTTTGAAGCGTATTTTTCTTTAAACTCAATTCTTTTTTCTTCAGAAAAATGCTTTCCTGGTTGAAGTGTATTTACAATTAACAAACCAGTAGTAACAGCCAAAACTGTAGATACCAAATACAAAGCAATGGTTTTTGAACCAATTCTGGAAAGTTTGGATATGTCACTTAAACTTGCAACACCTTTAATGAGCGATGCAAAAACCAAAGGAACAGCAATCAATTTTAAGAGATTGATAAATATCGTTCCAAACGGTTTAATCCAATCACTGGTGAATTGATCCCAACCCATGCTAATGGCTATTAAGCCAAAAACAACACCTAAAACCATCCCAATAATAATCTTCCAATGCAGTGGTAAATGCTTCATCTCTTTTTTTAAAGTTTAATGGTTTTATTTCTTAAATAATGATCTAGTAGAACCATCGCCATCATGGCTTGAACAATAGCAACTGCCCTAGGTACAACGCAAGGATCGTGACGCCCTTTCCCTTTAACTACAACCTCCTCACCCTTATTATTAAGTGAAACTTGATCTTGCATGATGGTAGCAACTGGCTTAAAAGCTACTCTAAAATAGATGGGCGCACCATTAGAAATGCCCCCTTGAATACCTCCCGAATTATTAGTCTTAGTCTTTAAACCATCAGGAGTGTCGATAAATGAATCATTTACTTGTGAACCTCTTTGCTTTGACATAGCAAAGCCTCCACCATATTCAAAACCTTTTACAGCATTGATACTCATCATGGCCTTAGCCAAATCGGCATGTAACTTATCAAAAACAGGTGCACCTAAACCGACAGGAACGTTTAAAGCCAGACCAGAAACAATACCACCAACTGTATCTCCCTCTTTTCTTACAGAATCAATCAATGAAATCATTTGCGAGGCAGTTGTCTCATCTGGGCAACGAACAATATTTGAGTCTATTTTAGATAAATCTAAATCGTCATAAGAAACATCCAAATCTACTTGTCCCACAGATGAAACATATGCATACAAATCAACACCAAGCACTTGAAGTACTTGTTTAGCTATGGCACCTGCAACCACACGAGCAATAGTTTCTCGAGCCGAAGACCTACCGCCACCCCTATAATCTCGAATGCCATATTTAGCATCATAGGTGTAATCTGCATGAGAAGGACGGTATGCATCTTTTATATGCGAATAGTCTTTTGACTTCTGATCGCTATTCATAATTTGGAACGAAATCGGAGTTCCTAATGTCTTTCCTTCAAATAAACCAGATAAAAACACAACTTGATCTGCTTCTTTTCTCTGGGTGGTAATCTTAGACTGACCGGGTTTTCTTCGATCTAATTCCAACTGAATAGCATTGATATCTATTGATATACCTGCCGGACAACCATCAATAATTCCGCCTATGGCCTTGCCATGAGACTCACCGAAACTGGTTAAAGAAAATATTTTTCCGAAGGTATTTGAATTCATACAAATAAAATATGTTCAGCACCTATTGGCACATCAATGTTAGGTTGCAAATTACTAAAATAAAATACATGCTGTAATAGAGATTGATTTGTATTTCAAAATACAAAGATAAAATGCATAAATTAAAGGATATATTAGATCAAAAATACAACCAAACTTATACAAATTCTCTTTTTACTATTGATTACTAAGTTATTACCGTTCACTTTTTCTTATTTTTGACATGCATAAAACTTTAGTATGAAAGTCGTAATTAAAAACATAGCTGAATTAGTTCAAGTAGAAGATCATATTCAAGAAAAGGTTTCTGGTGCTTCAATGAAAAAATTAGGCACCATAAAAGACGCCTTCTTATGTATGGAAGACGGTATTATTACAGACTTTGGTCCAATGGAAAACTGGCAAGGAATTGACGACTGGAACAACACTGAAGTCATTGATGCAGATGGAGGCATGGTATTCCCTTCATGGATAGACAGCCACAGCCATCTTGTTTTTGCTGGAACCAGAGAAGGAGAATTTGTTGATCGGATTAATGGAATGAGCTATGAAGAAATAGCAAACCGTGGTGGCGGTATATTAAATTCGGCTAAAAAATTATCTCAAACCAACGAAGACGAATTATATGAGCAAGCAGCTATTCGCCTAAAAGAACTCATCAAAATGGGTACAGGTGCTTTAGAAATAAAAAGCGGTTATGGTTTAAGTACTGAAAGTGAACTAAAAATGCTGCGTATTATTAAGCGTTTAAAAAACACATTCCCAATTACTATTAAAGCAACTTTTCTTGGTGCACATGCACTTCCTGTTCAGTATAAAAAAAACAAACAAGATTACCTAAAATTAATTGAAGAGGAAATGCTCCCTAAAATTGCTAAAGAGGGACTTGCAGACTATATAGATGTTTTCTGTGAAAAAGGCTATTTTTCGGTTGAGGACATGGAACGAATCGTAAATGCCGGAAAGCATTATGGCTTAATTCCAAAGGTACATGTAAACCAATTCAACATCATTGGTGGAGTTCCTTCAGCAGTAAAACTAGGTGCACTTTCAGTAGATCATCTGGAAGTGGTAAATCAGGAAGATATAGATGTATTGAAAAATTCGACAACTATGCCAACACTACTACCATCATGTTCCTTCTTTTTAAATATTCCTTATGCACCTGCGCGTAAAATGATGAGTGAAGGACTACCAGTTTGTTTAGCGAGTGATTACAACCCTGGATCTACCCCATCGGGAAACATGAACTTCGTGGTTTCTTTAGCATGTATTCAGATGAAGATGAACCCAGAAGAAGCCATAAATGCTGCGACAATTAACGCGGCCTATGCAATGGGAATAAGCAAATCAGAAGGAAGTATTGCTAAAGGTAAAAAAGGAAATGTTTTCATCACAAAACAAATATCATCCTACGCATTCTTACCATATAACTTTGGACATAATACTATAAAGAAGGTCTTTATAAACGGTTGTGAATTCAAATAAGAAATATACGCTGTTATAACAGTTACAAGATTACATAAAGGTCAAAATTTCCTTCACGATTAGACTAATTAACACATCCTTAACAATATAGGCTTAAGTATTCTTTGGCAATTAGAGAGATTCGATTAGATTTGTAGAAGAAAACGAAATTAACTTTAAAAAACCATATCAAATGAAAAAAATAATTCTAGGTGTTGTATTTGCAGTAGCAGGTGTATTTGTTTCTCAAGCTCAAGAAATCTCTTT
>NTKG01000037.1 GCA_002457305.1 Bacteroidetes bacterium MED-G21
TCTTTTAGAAACAGAAGGTGCTCGAGACGTCGCAATAGAATTAAATTCCTTAAGTAAAACCTTTAACATGGCAGGATGGAGGGTAGGAATGGTTGTGGGGAAGGGTGAAATCATCAAAAGTATTTTACAGGTTAAAAGCAACATGGATTCAGGAATGTTTTTAGGCATTCAAAAAGGAGCTGTAGAAGCACTTAACAGTTCTAAAGATTGGTTTAAAGAGCTGAATAAAACCTATATAAAAAGACGAAAAATTGTCTGGGAAATATTTGATATATTGGGCTGCTATTACAACAAAGAAAGTGCTGGTCTATTTGTTTGGGCTAAATTACCCACAGGAAGAAGTGCTATGGAATATACAGATCAACTCTTAAAGGAAAAAGAAGTATTTATGACCCCAGGAAGTATCTTTGGAAAAAACGGGAAAGACTACATTAGAGCTTCTCTTTGTGTTTCTGAAGCAGATTTAAATACAGTATTACAACGTTTAACAGGTCTAAAACACTAAGAATGGGCAAGCTGGCGGTAGTAGGTTTAGGACTGATTGGCGGTTCAATGGCTTTAGATTTAAAAAAGCGATTGAAGTACCAGGTTTATGGCATCGACAAAAACCCTGAGCACATCAAATCTGCTTTAAAATTGGGCATCATAGACAAAGAGGCCGATTTTTCTGATTTAAAAGACGTTGAAATCGTTATTGTTGCCGTGCCTGTAAATCACATCGCAGAAGTGAGTCAAAAAGTACTGGACAATATCTCTGATGAGGCGCTGGTTTTAGATGTTGGATCTGTAAAAAACAACATTTGTGAAGCTTTAAATAAGCACCCTAAACGACAAAACTTCGTTGCTGCCCACCCTCTAGCGGGAACAGAATTTTCGGGCCCTGAAGCAGCAATAGAAAACTTGTTTGATGAAAAAGTAACCATCATATGCGAGTCCGAAAAAACAAATTGGAAAACCTTAGACAAGGCAATTAGCCTGTTTAAAAAATTAAATATGCGAATTAAAATGATGAACCCTGTCGAGCACGACAGACATGTTGCTTATGTATCACACCTTTCGCATGTAAGCTCTTTTATGCTTGGAAAAACAGTATTGGAAATTGAAAAAAACGAACAAGCTATTTTCGATATGGCAAGCACAGGGTTTGCCTCTACTGTTAGGCTTGCTAAAAGTGCTGCTAATACCTGGACACCTATTTTTCTAGAGAATAAAACAAACATCATTAAATCTCTAGACGAATACATAAAAAACTTAAAAGAATTTAAGTCCTTTATTGAAACAAACGACAATAAAATGCTGGACAAAACCATGAACAGCACAAATTATATTAAAACGGTTTTAGATGGCATAAAGCCGAATAAAAATGAATAAACGCGCATGAAAATGGAAATAACAAAAGAAAACAGAACATGGTTAGACAACCTAGGGTTACCACATCCAGTTGTTATTGCGGGACCTTGTAGTGCAGAAACAGAAGAACAAGTTCTAAAAACAGCGCATGAACTAAAAGACACCGACACCAACATTTTTAGAGCCGGCATCTGGAAACCTCGAACGCGTCCTGGTGGATTTGAAGGCGTTGGAGAAAAAGGATTGCCTTGGATGCAAAGAGTGCGCGAAGAAACCGGATTAATGGTTACCACTGAAGTAGGAAATGCAGATCATGTTGAGAAAGCATTAAAATACGACATAGACATCTTATGGATTGGTGCAAGAACAACCGTAAACCCATTTGCAGTTCAGGAAATTGCTGACGCACTAAAAGGAGTTGATAAACCCGTATTGGTGAAAAACCCTGTTAACCCAGACTTGGCCTTATGGCTTGGTGGTGTAGAGCGAATTAAATCTGCAGGCATCAATCAACTTGGAGTCATTCACAGAGGATTTTCATCTTACAAAACCCTCAACTATAGAAACAAACCAAAATGGCACATTGCCATTGAACTTAAAAAAGAATTTCCTGATCTGCCTTTGATTTTGGATCCTTCTCACATTTGCGGACGTAGAGATACCATCTTAGATGTTTCTCAAACAGCGCTTGATCTAAATTATGATGGATTTATGATTGAAACTCATATTACCCCAGACGATGCATGGAGTGATGCAAAACAACAAATCACACCTTCTCGTCTTAAAGAAATTATCGAAGACTTGGTGATTCGAAAACAAAGCAGTTCGAAAGAAACCTTCCAACAAAAACTTAACATCTACAGAGATGATCTGGATAAATTAGACAACCACTTGCTTGCAATTTTAAAAAGTAGAATGGACATTTCTGAACAGATTGGACTGTTAAAACGAACTGAAAACGTCGCAATTCTTCAAAGTGCACGATGGGAAGAAATTTTAAAATCCATGCATGATGAGGCTAAGAAAAAAGGCTTAAATCAAGAATTTATTACTGAAATATTCAAAGCCATTCACGTCGAATCAATTAAGACGCAACAGCAAACAAAATAGCAAACAAAAAGCCACAAATTGTGGCTTTTGTTTTTTATTCTACCAAATCAATAATGATACCCGCTTCCGTTTTGGTTGCTTTTGTAAGGCCTAATTTAGACAAAGCCTTTAAACCTTTATCCCACTTTTTATTACTCAGGCCTGAAAGACTTTTAAGGGCATTAACATCCATCGATTTTTCTTCACTTAAGATGTCAAAAATCACTTTCTCATGTTCCTTCAAATCCAAAGAAGCTCCCGAATCAAATTTCTCAGGACGCATTTGAGGGAAAAACAAGACCTCTTGAATAGAGGTTTGATTTGTTAAAAGCATCGTAAATCGATCTATTCCTATTCCCATTCCAGAAGTTGGAGGCATACCATATTCCAATGATCTTAAAAAATCCTGATCAATAAACATCGCCTCATCATCGCCTTTAGCAGATAAAGCCATTTGCTCTTCAAAACGAGCACGCTGATCAATTGGATCGTTAAGTTCAGAATAAGCGTTGGCAATTTCCTTACCATTAATCATTAACTCAAAACGCTCGGTTAAATTAGGATCATCGCGGTGCACCTTACATAGTGGCGACATCTCTATAGGATAGTCTGTAATAAAAGTAGGCTGAATGTAATGAGGCTCACACTTTTCACCAAAAATCTCATCGATTAACTTCCCTTTCCCCATCGTGTCATCTACCTCTATATTTAAACTTTTACAAGCAGCTCGCAATTGCGCCTCATCCATACCAGAAATATCTATTCCGGTATGACCTTTAATCGCATCGGTCATGGTAACACGAGCAAAAGGAGCCTTAAAGCTGATATTATTTTCACCAAAGGTAACCTCGGTGGTGTCATTTACATCCATCGCAACGCGCTCCATCATTTGCTCGGTAAAATCCATCATCCAATTGTAATCTTTATAAGCAACATAAATCTCCAACATGGTAAATTCAGGATTATGTGTGCGATCCATCCCTTCATTTCGGAAAGCTTTGGCAAATTCGTAGACCCCATCAAAACCACTAACAATCAATCTTTTGAGATACAATTCATTGGCAATTCTCAAATAAAGAGGAACATCTAAAGCATTGTGATGCGTAATAAAAGGCCGCGCTGAAGCACCGCCAGGTATTGGCTGAAGTATAGGCGTTTCAACTTCCAAATAATCGCGCTCATTAAAAAAAGAGCGCATGCTATTAATCACCTTAGTACGCTTCTTAAAAGTCTCTTTTACACCATCGTTTACAATCAAGTCTACGTAACGCTGTCGGTAACGTAATTCTGCATCGTTAAACGCATCGTGTACATTTCCATCATCATCTGTTTTAACCACAGGAAGTGGCTTTAAAGACTTCGATAAAAGCGTAAAGCTTTTAACCATCACAGATATTTCGCCGACCTGAGTTTTAAAAAGCGTTCCCTCTACACCAATAAAATCACCCATATCGAGTAATTTTTTAAACACTTCATTGTACATGGTTTTATCTTCTCCGGTACATATTTCATCGCGATTAAAATACACCTGTAATCGACCTTTTGCATCTTGAAGCTCGGCAAAAGAAGCCTTTCCCATGATGCGACGACTCATCATACGCCCTGCCAAGCAAACCTGCTTCCCTTCTTCAAAATTCGCCTTACAATCTTTAGTATAGGCATTTACTTTATAGGCTTTAGCAGGATAAGGCTCAACACCAAGTTCTCTTAACTTTTTTAGAGATTCTCGTCGAACCAATTCTTGTTCTGATAACTGTCTACTCATGGATTCAAATTTGGACAAATATACCAAACTTTTAAAAGATAAATTGTTACTTTGCGAGCAGTAATTCTATTATAAATAAAACAAGAAAATAATACATGAAAGATTTAATCGTTGGCTTTGGAAATCAGCTGAGACATGCATTAGAAATTGGAGCAAATGCTTCACTAAAACAAAACAATAAAGAGATTCATAATGTTATGATTACTGGCCTGGGGGGTTCAGGAATCGGCGGAACCATCGTTTCCGAATTAACTGCACAAGAATGTACTGTACCAGTATGCACAAACAAAGGCTATGATTTGCCTGGATATATAAATGAAAATACCCTGGTTATTTGCTCTTCCTTTTCAGGAAATACCGAAGAAACGCTTGAAGCTTTTGAGAAGGCAAAAGCAAAAAATGCTGAAATTGCCTGTGTAAGTTCTGGAGGTAAACTCATTGAATTGGCAAAAGCGCAAAACCTAAATTACATTCAATTGGCTCCTGGCGATTCGCCTAGAGCCATGATGGGCTATTCCATTACCCAGTTACTTTATGTATTAAATCACTATGGTTTAATTAGCGATGGGTTTAAAAATGAACTTAATAAAACGGCAAGCTTAATTGATAAATTGCAAGAAGAAATTCAAGCAGACGCAGAAAAGATGACAAACCATTTATTTGGTAAAATCCCAATAATATATGCTTGTGATGGCTACAAAGGTATGGCTGTTAGATTTACCCAACAGCTGGCAGAAAACTCTAAAATGCTTAGCTGGCACAACATCATTCCGGAAATGAACCACAATGAACTGGTAGGTTGGAGAACAAAAAATGAAAATCTAGCTGTTGTCTTCTTCCGAAATGAAACTGACCACAAGAGAAATCAAAAACGAATAGAAATAAACAGCGAAGTGGTTTCTAAATACACCTCTTCGGTGATGGAATACTGGTCAAAAGGAGATTCGATGATCGAAAAAACTTTTTACCTAATTAACGTGTGTGATCATGTCTCATTCAATCTATCAAAACGAAATAACGTTATTGTAGAAGAGATTGAGGTCATTAACTATTTAAAAGGAGAATTGGCAAAATTTTAATGCTGGAAAAACAGGCATTATTGATGTAATTTTACAAACAAAGATCAGATAATGCAAGAGGTAAAATTCATCAACTTAGGTCTTATTGACTATAAAGAAGCCTGGACGTTTCAAGAAAAACTGTTTCAGGCCATCATTGATGTCAAACGTGCCAACAGAAAACGAGAAGACGCCGGAATTGCCATAGAGCCAATACAAAGCAAACTTATTTTTTGTGAGCACCCTCATGTGTTTACACTTGGCAAAAGTGGGCAGCAATCGCACCTATTGGTAAACGAAAAGCAGCTCGCAGAAAAAGGTGCCCGTTTTTATAAAATAAATCGTGGGGGCGACATCACCTACCATGGCCCGGGTCAACTGGTTGGCTATCCTATTTTCGATTTAGACCATTTCTTCACCGACATCCACAAATACCTGCGATATTTAGAAGAAGCTATTATCAGAACGCTGGCCGAGTATGGCATTAATGGTGGACGAATAAAGGGTGCCACGGGTGTATGGTTAGACTGGGACAATCCTAAAGCAAGAAAAATTTGTGCCCTAGGTGTAAGGTCAAGCCGATGGGTAACCATGCACGGATTTGCATTTAACGTCAATTCCGATCTCAATTATTTTTCAAACATCATCCCCTGTGGTATTAGCGATAAGGCTGTTACTTCATTAGAAAAAGAACTGGGACGAACTATTGATATGCAAGAAGTACAAGAAAAAGTTAAAAAGCATTTGCAAGAACTCTTTGAAATGACGCTCGTTTAAAGAATATAAAAGCCAAACAAAGAGCGTATTACATGTTTTATATATCTTGCGAATGAATTAAACATTTTACACTTTGACTTGATATTATATAAGCCTCATTAACCGTTAATTTATATAAATGAAATACATCTCAGTTTTATTTAAAGCACTTCTATTCCTCTTCATAGGCACAAATGCCTACCTTATTATTAGCGGTAAAACATACGTGTATAAAGCTGTAAAAATTGGATACATGCGCGGCCATAACACAGCCACTATTGAAGATGTTCAATTCTTTGAAACGAGAATTGTGGCAAGCAAAAATGGACAACAATGGCCAGAAGCCTCCAATTACAATAAAACAAACATTACAGACGAACTTAGAGCTCGCCTCGTAAAAAATCAATCCATTGCCTTTGCAGTCATTCAAAATGACAGCATTCGATTTGAAGAATACTGGGGTATTGGATCGCGCAAATCGCGTACAAATTCTTTTTCCATGAGTAAATCTATAGTGAGTATTCTCATCGGAATTGCCATTGATGAGGGCTACATAGAAAGCGTTGACCAAAAAATTATTGACTTTATACCCGAGTACAAGAGAGAAGGAGAAAATTACAACCAAGACGTCACCATTAAGCACTTACTTACCATGAGTTCGGGAATGAACTGGCAGGAAAGCTACTACAATCCATTTGGTATTACTGCCGAATCTTATTTTACCAAAGAATTAGAAAAGCTCATGTACAGGATTGATTTTACCGAAAAACCCGGTGAAAAATGGAAATACCAAAGCGGTAACACACAGATCATGGGCATCATTGTGGCTCGTGCTAGCGGAAAAACACTGAGCGAATATGCCTCCGAAAAACTTTGGATTCCGATGCAAGCAACAGACGATGCAGAATGGATGGTGGATGACACAAATGGCACAGAAAAATCTTTTTGTTGTCTCAACTCAAACGCCCTAGACTATGCACGATTTGGACAGCTTTTTATGGACAAAGGCAACTGGAAAGGACAACAACTTATAGACTCGGCATACGTAGAAGCCTCCCTAAGTGCAGACCTAACAGATCATTACGGTTACTCCTGGTGGCTCTATAACACACAATACAAATACCCTGTTTTTTGCATGCGTGGTGTAAATGGCCAATACGTTATTAGCATTCCTGAACTCGATTTGGTAGCTGTGCGCTTAGGACATAAAATTGAGAAATACGAAAACAACACTGCTACCGATCTCGAATATTATATTAAAGAAATTATAAAACAATACGACAATTCCATTGAGCGCTAAATACCAATGAACCATATAGACCTACAAAACATCCTTTTTTTAGACATCGAAACGGTAAGTGGCGAGCCCAACTTTGATGCACTTAGTGCAGACATGCAGGAACTATGGGCCAACAAAACCAAGTGGCAGCGCAAAGAAGACACCACAGCTAAAGAATACTATGCCGAGCGGGCAGGAATACTAGCTGAATTTGGAAAAATTGTATGCATTTCTGTTGGGTTTATTCATTACAAAGACGGAATGAAAAATTTCCGATTGCGCTCATTTTACAATAACGACGAAGCACTACTGTTAGGCGAATTTGCCGAAATGCTCAAAGAAAAATACTTCAACCATCCGCGGCAAGTTTTGTGTGGGCATAACGCCAAAGAATTCGACTTCCCTTACATCTGCAGACGCATGCTTGTTAATGGCATAAGCCTGCCTCCTATTCTTCAAATTGCAGGAAAAAAACCCTGGGAAATAGCACATTTAGACACCATGGAGCTCTGGAAGTTTGGTGACTACAAGCACTATACCTCCATAAAATTACTTTGCGCCATTTTTGACATTCCTACCCCTAAAAACGACATTGATGGCAGTATGGTAAGTGCTGTATATTGGAATGACAACGACTTAAAACGAATTGCCAAATACTGCGAAAAAGATGTCTTAGCTACAGCACAAATTTTCATGAGATTCCGAAATGAAAAACTGCTTCAAGACGAACAAATCTCTTTCAGCTTTTCAGTTGATTCATAATTACACTTTGATAAGTGAAGTCACTCTTATTTTTAAATTTAATTCATATTATTTAATTTAATAATGTACTTATTGTTATATTTGGATGTGTTGTTGTGTTTTACGACGCAAATATAAAGTAGGCGCTCTCTACTTAATTTAAAATAATAATAAAACAATCAAATAATTTAATAATTAAAAATTTACACCTATGATGAAACAAACAATTCTCAAAGACAAAGGCTTTGATATTGCGCTAATTGTAATTAATACTCATGAAGAGATCGTTAATAAGGGCTTAGATTATAAAATTGCACAAAGGTTTCTAAATTTTGGAACAAATATAAAGGTGTGGATCGATGATGCTGATAAAATTTCTTATGAGGAGGTGTCAAAAAATGACAGCGAATTTTTAAAAAGTTTATCCATTGCACGAAAATATACTTTAGAAACAAAAATAATAATTAAAAACCTATATGAAACAAAATACTTGGACAATGAATTAAACAAAAAACTAACAAAGCTTGTTGATTACATATTAGAGTTACTTGCCGAAATTATTGACAAAGGACGCTATGAATAATGTAGGTGATGTCACTCATTTTTAGAAAATAAATGGTTTTTTAATGTAAATAAATAGGTGAGGGTAAAACAAATTCCAGCAGCTGAACTTTTCCTTTCCCTATATAATCTTTACCTTCCAAGTTTAAATACAAGGCCATTACAAAGCCCATCTTACATATCAAAAACCTGTCGCTTTCTTTTGGCGAAGGTGCACAAAGAAGCCGCGTGCTGCATTCGGTAAATTTGTCTTTGCACCAAGGTGAAATGCTGGCTTTAGTTGGAGAGTCTGGCTCAGGAAAATCTGTTACCAGCCTAAGCAGCATGCAGCTGATTCCACAAATGGCAAAACAAATAGACAGCGGTGAAATTTGGTACGACAAAGATGGGGAACAAATTGCCCTTCACAGCCTTTCAGAAAAAGAAATGCAGTCCTTTAGAACCAAAGAAATTGCCATGATCTTTCAGGAACCCATGACGGCGTTAAACCCGTCTATGACCTGTGGCAAACAAGTCTATGAAGCCATAAACACGCATCTGAGCTTAAATTCTGAGGCCATAAAAAAGCGCTGCCTAGAGCTGTTTGAATCTGTAGAGCTTCCCGATCCTAAACGCATTTACGACAGCTATCCACATCAGCTTTCTGGAGGACAAAAACAACGGGTCATGATTGCCATGGCTCTAAGCTGCGATCCTAAAATCCTGATTGCAGACGAGCCCACCACGGCCCTCGATGTTACCGTTCAGAAAGAAATTTTAGAGCTGATTAAGCGCTTGCAGAAAAAAGAAAATATGGCCTGCTTGTTCATCAGCCACGATTTAGAGCTGGTACGCGAAGTTGCCGACCATATTGCCGTGATGCAACACGGAAAGATTGTAGAAAATAAAAGTAAAGCGGCACTTTTTAAAAAACCCGAGCACCCTTACACAAAAGCCTTATTGGCCTGCAGACCCAACATTCATAAAAGCCTAAAACGATTGGCCACAGTAAGCGACTTTCTTGAGAATGAAGCTTTAGATGCGGCGGAATTTTACGCGCAAAACGAATGTGAGCCAGAGCAGGTAAAAAAATCAAGAGAAGCATACTACAGCCAAGCACCCATCATGGAAGTAAAAGCACTTTCAAAAACATATACCGACAAGGGTTTCTTTGGAAAGGGAACAGAGGTTAAAGCTCTAAATAAAGTAAGCCTTGAGTTGTTTAAAGGAGAAAGTTTAGGAATTGTAGGAGAGTCTGGTTGTGGGAAAAGTACCTTAAGCAAATGCTTGGTTCAGCTCGAAAAACAAAACGAAGGAAGCATTTTATACAAAGGCACCAACATTAAAGAGCTGCTCTCCTCTGCCCCACTAAGCTATAGAAAAAAGGTACAGATGATTTTTCAGGATCCGGCAAGTACGCTGAATCCAAAAATGCGCGTTGGTGCTATTTTAATTGAAGCAATGAAGGTACACCATATTGGAAATAACCGCGCTGAACGTATGGAAAAAGCAGTAGAGCTGCTTGAAAAAGTAGGACTGGAAGCAGAGCATTTTAAGCGCTATCCGCACGAATTTTCGGGCGGTCAAAAGCAACGCATAGGTGTTGCCAGGGCCTTGGCCTTAGAGCCCGAAATTATAATTTGCGACGAATCTGTTTCTGCACTCGATGTTTCAGTTCAAGCACAGGTGCTTAACCTCTTAAATGAATTGAAAGAGCGCTTTTCGCTAAGCTATATCTTCATCTCGCACGACCTGAGTGTGGTGAAACATTTTTGCGATCGTATTGTTGTGCTTAATCAAGGCTGTATAGAAGAAACAGGTTTTCCGGAAGATTTGTTTGATAAAGCCAAGTCAGACTATACTCGCAAATTAATTGAGGCCATTCCAGGAAAGTAAAAGGCGTCTAATCCAATTCTTTCATCACCTTTTTTTGAAAAATGACCATAATGGCAACGCCTATAGAGATGGCAGAATCTGCTATGTTAAATACAGGTCTGAAAAACACAAAATAATCGCCACCCCAAAATGGAATCCATTCTGGTAAGTAGCCCTTAAATATTGGGAAATAAAACATGTCTACAACCTTACCAAAAAACAGAGGTGCATAGCCCCCAGCTTCAGGTAAAAAAGTAGCGAGCTGTCGGTAACTTTCAGAAAACAAAATACCGTACAAAGTCCCATCAATAATATTCCCAACGGCACCAGCAAGGACCAATGATAAGGATACAATAAGAACCTTGTCGGCGTTTTTTCGGATGAGCTTTAAAAGAAAAGAAGCCATAAATACAACGAAAACGATGCGAAATAAGCTGAGGCCAAGCTTGCCCCAATCGCCACCGAATTCCATGCCAAAGGCCATGCCGTTGTTTTCTGTAAAATGAATGTAAAACCAATCAAAAATCTGATGCTCCTGACCCAAATACATGTGGGTTTTAACCCATATCTTTAAAGCCTGGTCTAGTACTAAAGTGGTTAGTACAATCCAAATCGATTTTTTCAAAAGACTTATTTATTGTTTTTCTGCATTTTCGCCTCAATGCTCAAAGTGGCATGAGGAACTAATTTTAAACGCTCCTTATTGATAAGTTTTCCGGTAACTCTACATATGCCATAGGTTTTATTTTCAATGCGAATTAAGGCATTGTTTAGGTCGCGGATAAATTTTTCTTGTCTTTGTGCTAAAATAGAATTTGACTCTTTAGAAAGGGTTTCCGATCCTTCTTCAAAGGCTTTAAAAGCAGAATACGTATCGTTAGTTCCGTTTCCTGCTCCCTGAGAAATAGAATCTCTTAAACGCTTTAAGTCTTTTTTAGCAGAGGTGATTTTATCTTGAATTAAAGTTTTGAACTCTGCCAAATCTATATCTGAATATCTTTTACTGGTTTCTATCATAACTATTATAATTTATGCGGGGGGTCTTGTAATCTATTTAGTAAATGCAATATAAGTTTTTATCTCATCAAATTCAACGGGTACAGCATTTTTAGGCTCTGCATCACAAATAAGAATATCGTCAGCAAGTGTTTCACCACAAATATAAGTCTTGTTTGAGCTAATAGCTGACTCTATTTTATCGTTATGTGTTATGCTTAAAGTAATGCGATCGGTAACTTCCAATCCGGCATCTTTTCGCATGTTTTGAATGCGGTTAATCAATTCTCTGGCAATACCTTCTTCTAGTAATTCCTCATTTATGCTCACATCAAGCGCCACAGTCATGCCTTTATTGTTTGCCACCAACAAGCCCGGAATGTCTTGTGAGCTAATAAACACATCATCTGTAGAAATTTCAATTTCGGTGCCATCAGCATCTATACTATAGCTGTTTTCTTTTTCAAGCTTCATGATGTCTTCCTGATTAAAGGCAGAAATAGCGGCGGCAATGGCTTTCATTTGCTTGCCATATTTAGGGCCTAAAGCCTTGAAATTGGCCTTTATTTCTTTCACTAAAATGTCCGAATCTTCCGACATAAATTCTAATTCTTTCACATTTACTTCCGAAAGAACCAAATCTTTAATGGCATTAATCTGTGTTTTCATTTTTGCATCAGAAGCAGGAATCATTATTTTTTGAAGGGGCTGACGCACTCTTAATTTCTCTTTCTTTCTTAAAGAAAGAACCATAGAAGTAATGTTTTGTGCCATCTGCATACGCATCTCCAAATCCTTATCAATACATCGCTCATCTGATACAGAAAATTCAGATAAATGAACAGATTCTTCCATAGGAAGCTCAGTAGCTCCCAATAGATCTTTATACAATTTATCGGTAAAGAACGGTGCTATTGGAGAAGACATCTTCGCTATGTTAACCAAACAGGTAAATAGTGATTGGTATGCAGAGATCTTATCTTGGGCATAGTCGCCCTTCCAAAATCTACGACGGCATAAACGAACATACCAGTTACTTAGGTTTTCAGTTACAAAGTCTTGCAACAAACGTCCTGCGCGTGTTGGCTCATAATCATTATAAGCTTTATCTACAGCTTTCATCAAAGTGTTTAATTCCGATAAAATCCAACGGTCAATTTCCGGTCGTTCTTCAATAGCAATATCTGCTTCAGCATAAGTAAAACGATCTATATTAGCATAAAGGCTAAAGAAAGAGTATGTATTGTAAAGTGTACCGAAAAATTTTCTTTGTACTTCGGTAATTCCGTCCAAGTCAAATTTTAAGTTGTCCCAAGGTTGCGCGTTGGTAATCATATACCAGCGTGTTGCATCGGGTCCGAATGTATTCAAGGTTTCAAATGGGTCTACTGCGTTGCCCAATCGTTTCGACATTTTTTGACCGTTTCTATCGAGAACCAAGCCGTTAGAAATCACATTTTTATAGGCTACAGAATCGAAGCACATGGTCGCAATGGCATGAAGTGTAAAAAACCATCCACGGGTTTGGTCTACACCTTCTGCAATAAAGTCTGCAGGGTAAGAGGTTTGCCCATCAATCAGCGCTTTGTTCTCGAAAGGATAGTGCCATTGTGCATAAGGCATAGAGCCTGAATCAAACCAAACATCTATCAGGTCAGATTCTCTGTGCATTGGTTTACCACTGTCAGATACCAATACAATTTTGTCTACGTAGTTTTTATGTAAATCTATTTTGTCGTAATTCTCTTTAGACATGTTACCCGGCTCAAAATCTGCAATAGGATTCTGCGCCATCATACCTGCAGCAACAGATTTCTCACATGCCTTGTATAGTTCTTCTGCAGAGCCAATACAAATGCGCTCATCGCCTTCTTCAGTCGACCATATAGGAATAGGTATTCCCCAGTAACGAGATCGAGACAAATTCCAATCGTTTAAATTCTCTAACCAGTTCCCAAATCTTCCTGTACCAGTAGATGCGGGCTTCCAATTGATGGTTTTATTAAGTGCAATCATTCGGTCTTTCATAGCCGTAGACTTAATAAACCAAGAGTCTAATGGGTAGTATAAAACCGGTTTATCGGTACGCCAACAATGCGGATAAGAGTGTTCGTATTTTTCAACCTTAAAGGCTTTATCTTGCTCTTTTAATTTAATCGCAATTTCTACATCAGCAGATCTTTCTGGTGCTTCGCCTTCAGCATAGTATTCATTTTTTACATACATGCCAGCAAATTCTCCCATTTCAGGCACAAACCTTCCTTGGAGGTCTACAAGTGGACGCGGGTTGCCATTTTCATCAAGCACCAACATCCCCGGAACACCGAAATTTTTAGCCACCAAAGCATCATCTGCACCAAAAGTAGGTGCACAATGAACAATACCAGTACCATCTTCTGTCGTTACAAAATCTCCCGAAATAACCTGAAAGGCTTGGCCTGCATCTTGATAAGGTTGGGCATATGGCAGGAGCTGCTCATATCGTGTTCCCACCATGTCAGCACCCTTAACTTCATCTATAATAGTATAAGGGATTTTCTTAGCGCCAAATTCATAAGCCTTAAATTCATCATCATTTTCTGCTTCAACATATTTACCAGAAAGTTGTTTGGCCACTAAAGCTTTGGCCAAAACAATATTCATAGGGTTTCCAGAATATTGGTTGAAGGTCTTTACCAAAACGTAATCGATTTTTGGCCCAACACAAAGCGCCGTATTCGAAGGAAGTGTCCATGGAGTAGTCGTCCAAGCAATAAAATGAACATCACCATCGACAGCTTTTAAAACTTCAGAGGTCAAGGTTTCTTTTCTTGCCTTAAAAAGAGCCGTTGCCGAGGTGTCTTTTACGTCTCTATAACAACCCGGCTGATTGAGTTCGTGAGAGCTTAAGCCAGTTCCTGCAGCCGGAGAATAAGGCTGAATGGTATAGCCTTTATAGATTAAATCTTTCTTATAAAGTTCGGAAAGCAAGTACCATACCGACTCCATATATTTACTTTCGTAGGTCACATAAGGATTGTCCATATCAACCCAATAACCCATCTGTTCTGTTAATTTATTCCACACATCGGTATAGCGCATTACCGTTTCTCTACAGGCTTTATTGTAGTCGTCAACAGAAATTTTAGTTCCAATGTCTTCTTTAGAAATTCCCAGTTCTTTTTCAACGCCCAATTCAACGGGTAAACCATGCGTATCCCATCCAGCTTTACGCTTAACCTGAAAACCTTTAAGGGTTTGGTACCTACAAAATATATCTTTAATGGTTCTGGCCATAACATGGTGAATACCAGGCATACCATTTGCCGAAGGTGGCCCTTCAAAAAAAACATAGGGTTTGTTTCCCTCTCGAGTGGTAATACTTTTTTCAAAAATTTGCGCACTTTCCCACTCGGCCAAAACCTCTGCAGCTATATTAGGCAGATTCAATCCTTTATATTCGGGGTATTTTTTCATGTCGATGGTTGACGTATAAATCTATATTCGATTTTGTAAGCTGGTAAATTTAGAGCAATACGAGCATATATGCAACGAATCTCAAAGGCTTATTAGATTTGAGAACAAAAGGGTTTTATTTTATTCCAAATTGCGCTTGCTATTTTTTTATGATCGGAATCGATATAAAAGCTGATGAAGATGAAACATTCATAAAATACATACCAGAATTAAAGGCTTGAGCATCTATTTCTATCAAGCTATTTGCCTGGACATTCTGAAAGCTTTTTTGATATACTTTAGCGCCTAAAGTATTGCTTATTGATAGCTCTAAACGTGAATAAGATTGGTCACAAACTAACGTCATACGATCGGTGACTGGATTTGGATACACGCAAAATTCTATATTCTTGAGTTCAATTTGATTTAAATATTCACAAGAGTCATTTTCTTCTGTTGCAAAAGGGCTAAAATTCATTGCAAAAGGATCGGTACACCCAATAGAATCACAAATACCGTCTTCATCCAAA
>NTKG01000038.1 GCA_002457305.1 Bacteroidetes bacterium MED-G21
ATGACGGTGTCATTGATGCATCCACCACCAAAATAGAGCTGCTTTAAAAACGTTTCTTGGTCTTTTTTTGTTTCACCAAAATAGTAGGCAGCAAGAGGTTTATCATGTTTGTTTATCGTATTAATTATTGTGTTTAAGTCTGTGAAGGTCATAATTGGTAGTAATGGCCCAAAAATTTCTTCTTTCATACTTTTTGAATCCCAATCTATATCATTAAGTAGGGTAGGTTCTATATAATTTTCTTCAGCACTGTGTTTACCGCCATACACAACTTTTTCTTTCTCGAGTAGTGCCATAATACGGTCGTAGTGCTTATTATTTACAATACGTGCATAATCTTTACTTTGCTGATGATCTTCACCTAGAGCAGCTTTAAATTCGGCAATGAGTAGGGCTGTAAATTCTTTTTTTACCGATTCGTGAACGTAAATGTAGTCTGGTGCAATGCAAGTTTGTCCGGCATTGAATAGTTTTCCCCAAGCAATTCGTTTTGCGCTTTGTTTTAATTTGGCATCTTTATTTACGATCACAGGACTTTTACCTCCAAGCTCTAGCGTAATTGGGCAGAGTTGCTCTGCAGCAGCTTTCATAACAATTTTACCTACAGCTGAGCTTCCTGTAAAGAAGATGTATTCCCATTTTTGTTTTAATAAAAATTGAGTTAGATCTATGCCTCCTTCTATAGCAGATACATGCTCTGGGTCAAACACTTGAGCAATGATTTTTGCGACTAATTGAGAGGTGTTTGAAGATACTTCAGATGGTTTACATACCACGCAATTTCCAGCGGCTATTGCTGCTATCATTGGATTAATGGTTAGTTGAAACGGGTAATTCCAAGGGGCTATTATGAGTACTTTCCCATAAGGATCTTGGTAGATGTATTCTTTAGAAGGAAAATTTAGTAAGGCACTTTTGACTCTTTTGGGTTTAGAAAGTTTTTCTATGTTTTTAATAAAATAGTTTAGTTCTGTAAGTACGACCCCTATTTCCGAGGCGTAAGCCTCTAATTTGGGTTTTTTAAGGTCTTTGTATAAGGCATCAATAATTTCTTCTTCATGATCATGAATGGCCTTTCTTAAACGTATCAAACTTTCTTTTCTATAGTTTATAGAAAGTGTTTTTTTTGATTTAAAAAATGAATCTTGATTTTTTAAGAGGCGATCGATTTCTTGCATCTTATTCGTATTGGTTAAAATCATCAAAGCCATCAAAGATATCATCCTCGAAGAGGCCAGATTCTTTTGGTGTCGCACTTAAATCTTCGTGACTTTCAAATTGAAAGTTTTCTCTTTCTCCAGGCATGATACCTTCAGAATAGATGAGTCTAGGGTATGATTCGCCTGCTTTGGGTTCATTTATTTCCATCACTTCTACGTAGAAGGTCCACATGTTAAGGAAATCGAAGATGTAAAGCATTTTGCTGCCTACTTCTGCACACATTTGCTCTATGCTCCAGTCTGACATCAGAAAGGCTTTTTCGTCCACTGCAAACAAACTGATTTCCTCACCTTGAGTCCATTGCTCATCACTTTTGTAAAATGAGGCCATTTCTCCAGAGTCTAAAGCAAAGGCTTGTACTATGCTGTTATGAAAGTCTTCAAATGTTGCTTCACTTGATATTTCAATATCTCTAAAAATGTCTGCTTGATTGTAGTCAAGTATAACACGAAAACCGTATATAGTCATAAACTTTTTTTTAATAAATATACAAATCCTTTTATTGTTTCTCTAAGCCTTGTTCTTTTCCTTTTTCAAGCATATAGTTATAAGCTTTATCGTATTCATTTGGGATGATGCCATCGAGTATGGCTTCGCGAATTTGGTTTTTTATTTCGCCCACAATTTTACCAGGTTGTATATCAAAGGTATTCATAATAAGCGCACCAGAAATTGGAGGTTGCCAGTTTCTAATGTGGTCGAGCTCTTCAATATCTTTTAATTTTTGTCTTACAATCTGAAAGTTGTTGAGAAATCGTTTTACTTTTTTTTCATTTTTTGATGTGATGTCTGCTTCACATAACAACATTAAGTCTTCCAAGTCTTCTCCAGCATCGAATAAAAGTCTACGCAGAGCGGAATCACTAATAAAGTCTTTTGATAGGACAATAGGTCGAAGATGAAGCAGCACAAGTTTTTGTACGTATTTCATTTTTTCATTTAGAGGAAGTTTTAGCCTTTTAAATATTATAGGAACCATTTTAGATCCTATAAATTCATGACCGTGAAAGGTCCATCCGTGTCCTTCTTCAAATCGTTTTGTTTCGGGTTTGGCAATATCGTGCAGTAGTGCAGCCCATCTCAACCAGAGGTTATCGGTGTTTTTAGAGAGGTTTTCTAAAACTTCGAGGGTATGGTAAAAGTTGTCTTTGTGTTTTTTGCCTTTTATAACTTCAACGCCATATAATTCGACAAACTCCGGGAAGAACTGATGCAGTAGTTTGGTATTGAAAAGTATCTTAAAACCTTTGGAAGGCGTTTGAGCAAGGATAATTTTATTTAATTCATCAATAATCCTTTCCTGAGAGATTATTTCTAGGCGTTTTGCATTTCGTTCTATTGCTTCTATGGAACTTTGTTCAATGGTAAAGTTCAGCTGCGTTGCAAAACGTACTGCTCGCATCATTCTTAATGGGTCATCAGAATAGGTGATGTCTGGATCTAATGGGGTTCTAATGATTCCCTTTTCTAAGTCACTTATGCCATTAAATGGATCAAGTAGTTCTCCAAATCTGTGTTTGTTTAAACACAGTGCTAGTGTGTTAATGGTAAAGTCTCTTCGGTTTTGATCGTCTTCTAAACTACCATTTTCAACACTTGGTTTCCTTGAATCTTTTTGATACGACTCTTTGCGTGCACCTACAAATTCTATTTCTAAGTCTTTGTGGTTTAACATAGCTGTTCCAAAGTTTTTAAAGACTTGAACTTTGGGCTTACCATGTAACTTATGTGCCACTTTTTTAGCCAATTCAATACCACTGCCTACGCAAACAATATCGATGTCTTTTGGTTCTTTGCGCTTTAAGAGTACATCTCGAACATAACCGCCAATTACGTAGGTTTCTAAGCCCAGCTCATCTGCACATTCCGAAATGCATTTAAATATTTTATGTTGCAGATGTTGTATCAATTTATTCTCTAATAATTTTTATTAATCCTGAAGGGTCTAGTTTGATAATTGTAGAGCTTTGCTTTGGATCACTTTCATCTTGGCGCAAATTTACAATATGATCTACAGAATTCTTAATCTCTTGAGAAATCTCTGCAAAACAGTTCGCTTGTTTTTCTCCAGAGATGTTCGCAGAGGTAGAAATAATAGGTTTGTTAAGTTTGCTAATGAGTTTTTTGCAGAATGTATCTTTTACCACGCGTATGCCTAACGAATCGTCATTGTTTACTGCACTTTTTGCGATGCCTTTAGGATTGTCGTATATTATGGTAACAGGTTTATTACTGTAATCCATGATGTCCCATGCAACTTCTGGGACTTCTTCAACGGTTCTTTGCAGTCTAACATCATTGTCTACGAGGACAATTAAGCTTTTGCTATCGCTACGTTTTTTAAGTTTATAAATTCGCTTGACTGCTTCCTCATTGGTGGCATCACAACCAATTCCCCAAATGGTATCGGTGGGGTAGAGTATAATGCCCCCTTTTTTAAGTATTTCGTTTGCTGAGTTTATTTGATCTTGCATTTTTTACTACCTGCTAAATAAAGTTGTTTTAGATGACAATCTTATTATTTAAGCCCTCTATTTAGGAGCCATAAATTTACATAACGTGCAAAAATAGAATAGGCAGAAAATATGGCTATAAATAAGCCTTCTGTACCGTCTAAAAAACCGCGTCTTAAAAAGTAGTGATTGATAAAACGGTATAATGGTTTAATGAGAAGGTGGAAGACTCCGGGTTTTAGGCCTTTTTCTGCCAATTCTTTTGCTTGGAGTTGAGCGTAATGATTTTTTTTCTGAATGTAACTATTAAATCCTTTGTATGTAAAGTGGTCAAGCTTATTTTTTAACCATCCAATTTCTCCTTGGGTTTGGATTTCTTCATGAACTAATTTTCCATTATAATGGCTTTTTTCCTTGATAAAAAGACGGATCACTTTGTCATTTTGCCATCCGCTATATTTTATTCTTCTTTTCATGAAGAAATTGGATCTGAAAATCCAATATGCGGAATATTTTGAGGGTTTAGAAATGATTTCTAATACTTCTTTTTGAAGTTCATTACTTACTCTTTCGTCAGCGTCTAAAAGGAAAATCCAAGAATGTGAAGCATTTTCAATAGCAAAGTTTTTTTGGCTTGAGAAATTATCAAATTTTCGTTGTAAGATTTTAGCGCCTTTTGATTTAGCTCTTTCAACGGTAGTGTCTGTACTGAATGAATCAAGTACAATAATTTCATCAGTAAAATTAAGAGAATCTATAGCTGCTTCAATATGATTTTCTTCATTGAATGTAGGAATGATTCCAGTTATTTTATTGGATACATTCATTCGTTTATGAATTGATTAATTTCATTAGCTGCTCTTTTAGAAGAACTGATTTCATTTGAAATATCAAATGTGTCTTGAAATAATTCTGTTTGTATTTGTTTGAATTTTTGATGGGTTTCTTCTATATTTTTAAGTTCATTTTTAAGATTAGAAACATCTGAGAGGACCTTTCCCAAACTCCAATGTAAATAATTTGGGTCATTTGTCCATTCAATTTTATTTGAATTTATAAATAGGCAAGGTCTACTTTTGAATATAAATTCGTATACCTGACTGGATACATCTCCTATATAAACATCTGCAGAAAGTGTATAACTCATGTTTGAGCTTTTTTCACTTCCAAGATCTATAAGTATGTTTTTTGCATTGAAGTATTTTTTCTTAAGGATTTTAGGAGAGATATATTTTTTGTCATTAAAAAGATTGATGTGAGGTGCAAATATTAAATTATATTCTTTTTGTGTGTAGAAAAATTCTAAAATTTCATTTCCATTTTTATACCAAGAAGATAATTCCCAAGAATTATGAGGATTGTATAGAATCGTTTTATTATTATTTTTAAATATAGATTCATTTTTTTGTTCGACTATAGCAATATCAAACTTTGGATAACCCACTATTTTATAATTTTTATTTTTCAGTCCTTCATTCAGGATTCTATTGAGGATTTTTTTCCCTGCTAAAAGTAGTAAATCAAACTCTTCCAATTTAGGAATATTGTAACCATATGCTCTGTCACCTGAGCCATGACGTAGGTATATAAATTTTGTTTTATTGTTTTTATTGAAATAAATGGTTTTAAAATCAGTAAACACTAAAAAATCATAAGATTTCATGATTTTTTTGTTGTGTTTTGTAAGAAATAATGGGCTTGGTCTTTTTCTCTTTTTTATTTTATCGATCCACTGTCTAATCTTATATGTTTTTACTTCTATGAGATTGATATTATCTGCTTTTAAAAGTTCTATTAAATGCTTTAAATATTTGTGTTCACTAGAATATGTAAGAATATCTACTCGTATGTTATCATTTTTTGATAATTCTGCTGCTACTCCAATGAAATGAAGAATATGATGCAAATCATCAAAATAAATAAAAGCTACTTTTTTTTTCATGGAATTATACAGCTACACTATGGTCTCTTAATGCATCGTTTAGTGAAGTCTTCTTATTGGTACTTTCTTTTCTTTTGCCAATAATTAAGGCACAAGGAACCTGGTAGTCGCCTGCAGGGAAAGATTTTGTGTAGGTTCCAGGAATGACTACTGAACGTGAGGGCACGTAACCTTTGTATTCAATGGGTTCATTGCCACTTACATCAATAATTTTTGTTGAGGCAGTTAACACCACGTTTGCGCCTAGTACGGCTTCTTTTTCTACTCTAACACCCTCTACAACAATACACCTTGACCCAATAAAAGCATTGTCTTCTATAATTACTGGAGCGGCCTGAAGGGGCTCTAAAACGCCTCCAATTCCAACGCCACCACTTAAGTGGACGTTTGATCCAATTTGGGCACAAGAGCCAACAGTAGCCCAGGTATCGACCATTGTTCCAGAACCAACATGTGCGCCAATATTAATGTATGAGGGCATCATAATCACGCCCGGGGCAACATAGGCTCCATAGCGAGCTATGGCATGAGGTACGACTCTAACACCGAGTTTTGCATAGTTTTTTTTCAATTCCATTTTGTCGTGAAATTCAAATGGACCTGTTTCAATGGTTTTCATACCTTGTATGGGAAAATACATCACAACAGCTTTTTTAATCCATTCATTTACTTGCCATGAAGAGCCTTGTGGTTGGGCAATTCGTAATTGGCCTTTGTCGATGTGTTCTATCACTTCACGAATGGCATTCTGGGTAGCAGTTTCTTTTAATAGACTACGGTCTTCCCAAGCTTTTTCTATTGTATTTTGTAAGTCTGTCATAAGGAATTATATAGAGCGAAAATAAGAATTTATATACATTTTAATCGATTTATGATTGTTCTTTTTTGCTTTTGCTGAAGTCATATTAAGTTCTGTAAGCTCATTTTTTATCTTGAATAAATCCGATTATTTTTGCTATATGATTCTTCATAGCTTTTTTGTGCCTTTATTGTCTGAAAGGATGCGTGTTTTCGATTATGTGTGCGTTCACTTATCCGGGGTATTCCCATCTAAGAATGGGGTTAAAAAAGCCTTTAAAAATGAATTGATCTTATTAAATGGTAAGATTGCCTTTTCTGGTGAATGGCTCGAAGAAGGAGATAAGGTAGAGGTGAAGGCACAAGATTTGGGTGCATTTAAAGTTTTCCCTTTGAAACTTGAGGTGCTTTTTGAGGATGCGTTTATGGCTGTTATTCATAAGCCTGCTGGCTTTAGTGTAAGTGGAAATTATTATAAAACCATTCAGAATGCGCTGCCATATAATCTATCTGTTTCTAAAGAAGAGGATGCTTTAATCCTTCCAAGACCGGTTCATCGATTAGATAAGTTGACTTCAGGACTTTTATTGGTTGCTAAAACAAGAAGTGCTCAAATTAATTTAGGGCAACAATTTGAAAACCAACAGATTTCTAAAATATATGTAGCTCTTGTAAAAGGGAAACTTGAAGGTGAAGGGCTATTAGACTCATCTATTGACAAACAAAAAGCAAAAACATTTTATAAGAGTGTTAGGGTAGAGCAGTCATTATCTTATACTGATGTTAGTATGGTTGAGCTTCAACCTAAAACAGGTCGAACGCATCAGTTGCGAATTCATATGGCTGAGATAGGTCATCCAATTGTCGGAGATGCTGTTCACGATTCGGAAAAAGTTCTAAAGGGTAAAGGTTTGTTTTTAACTGCTTGTAAAGTCTCGTTTGTACATCCGATAAGTCTTTTAAACCAAACTTTTGAAATTTCGCTCCCTTCCAAGTTTGATGCATTTTTAAAGCGTGAGAAACGCCGATGGAAGAAGTTTAATGCATAAGGCCTTATGCATTTTTAGTTTTTTTATATTTGTTCTAATTTGTGTTTTATGACTAGATTGTTGGCATTAGATTATGGTACTAAAAGGGTCGGTATTGCAGTTACCGATGAGCTTCAAATGATTGCCTCCGGTCTTTGCACAGTTCGCACGCATGATTGTATGGATTTCTTGATAGAATACCTTTCCAAAGAGTCTGTGTCTACCATTGTTATGGGAATGCCAAAAAATCTTAGAAATCAAAATACAGATGCCACGCCTTATGTTAAAGGTTTTGCAAAACAGATTAGAAAGCAATTTCCAGAAATGAAAGTTGAATTGATTGATGAACGTTTTACTTCAAAAATTGCTTTTCAGTCTATGATTGACGGCGGATTAAAAAAGAAAGCACGTCAGGATAAGGCGTTGGTTGATGAAGTGAGTGCTACGCTTATTTTACAATCGTATATGGAACAACAAAAAATATAAAATTTAGTATGGTTTTACCTGTAGTAGCTTATGGCGATCCTGTTCTCAAAAAAGTAGGAGAAGAGATTAGTTCTGATTATCCCAATCTCCAGGAGCTCATAGCCAATATGTTCGAAACGATGTATGCCTCTAGAGGAGTAGGTTTGGCAGCGCATCAAGTTGGAATCCCTATTCGGTTGTTTATTGTGGATTGTTCTTCATTTAAAGAAGATGAACCCGATTTGGCTGATTTCAAGAAAACATTTATCAACGCAGAAATTATTGAAGAAGAAGGTGAAGAGTGGTTGTTTAGTGAGGGCTGTTTGAGCATTCCTGAAGTGCGTGAAGATGTGTCGAGAAAACCTAAGATTACCATTCGCTATTGCGATGAAAATTTTGTAGAGCATACGGCTACTTTTGATGGATTTGCTGCTCGAGTGATTCAGCATGAGTTCGATCATACTGAAGGAGTGCTGTTTATCGACTATCTTTCTATGCTTAGAAAAAGAATGATTAAACGCAAGTTAAGTGATATTATGAATGGGAAAATTAGTCCCGACTATAGAATGCGCTATTACAAACAAAAAAAAGGAAGACGATGAGAGTTGTTTTATTATCTCTGTTGATACTTTTGGTTTTATATGCTTGTGAGACCAAGCAGCAAACAGATTTAAAAAGCCTGTTAGAGCTTGAGAATAAATTAATGCAAGTTGAAGACGCGGCAGCAAACCAATCACTTGCAAAAGATGTACTAGTGGCATATGATGAATTTATAGGTGCTTATCCTGATGCTGAACAAATTCCTGAATTGTTGTTTAAGTCAGGTGAAGTTTTGAAAGGTTTGGGTGCACATTTAAAGTCTGCGAAAGCATTTCATAAAGTACACACACAATTTCCTAAAGCTAAGGTTGCTCCAATAGCACTTTTTCATCAAGCCCATTGTTTTGAAGCACTTGATCAATACCTAACAGCAAAAAACACCTATGAAGATTTTATAGAGCGTTATCCAAACCATCCATATGTATCTCAAGCTAAGGGAATGATTCAGATTCTTAATTTGTCTGATGAAGAATTGATTCATAAATTTCAGAACTAAATGAAAATACGTCTTTTATTATTTTCGTTTTTTATCCTTCATTTTATTCATGCTCAGGATGTGCCTTATTTAGCACGATTGCATCCGGGATTAACGCTTAACGATTTGTCTGAGCATGGTGTGCAAGCCAAGTATGCCTATAATTTTGATCCAGTTAAACAGCCTTTTTTGGCTTCATTTATTTATATCAACACCTCTAACACCTCATTTTTAGATGATTTAAAAGCTTCGGGAGTGCTTTTGTATTTTGAGTATCCAAGAACACAGCAACTTTATTTTGAACCTTCAGATCCTTCTTTTTCTTTACAATGGCATTTGGATAAAATTATGGCGCCTGATGCATGGGATATTGCTCAGGGCGACAGCTCTTTTGTTGTGGCTGTTGTAGATTCAGGAGTTGATTATATGCATGACGATCTTAAAGACAACTTAGCTTACAATTACGATGATCCTATAAATGGGCTTGATGATGATAATGATGGCTATATAGACAATTATTACGGTTGGGACTTTGGTTCAAACGACCATGATCCTATGGTAGACGGTACAAACTTTTTAGCACATGGTTCTTCTATATGTGGCGTTGCTGCAGCCAGTACAAATAATGCTATAGGTGCAGCTTCTCCGGCATTTAATTGCAGGTATTTACCTGTTAAAATCACCAATTCTGTAGGATATCTTATTGATACCAATGCCGGAATCTTGTATGGGGCTCAAATGGGTGCACAGGTAATTAATTGTTCCTTTGGGAGTCTTGAGTTTAGTCAAGCTGAGGCAGATGTTATACAGTATGTTACCGATTCGATGGATGTACTTGTTGTTGCTTCGGCCGGTAATGAAGGATTGAACACAGATGTGTTTCCTGCAGCTTTATCTGATGTTATTGGCGTTTGTGCGCTTGATGAAAATGATCAAAAAATTCCCGTTTCGAATTACAGTGAGAATTTCGATATCGCCGCTCCTGGCGCTTCTATTTATAGTCCTTATGTTCAGAATCAGTATGGCTCAAATAGCGGTACCTCTGTTGCTGCTGCCATTGTATCTGGTTCAGCTATATTATTAAGATCTCATTTTCCAACGGAAAATGCTGCTCAAATCAAGGCACGGTTATTAAATTCATTAGATGATATTTATTCAGTGAATCAAGACTATCAAAATTTGTTAGGTGCTGGAAGGCTTAATTTGGCTTCAGCTCTTGCATTCGACTTACAAACCAATGATACTGAATCTGCTAAAAATTCTGATATAAGTGTTTTCCCTAATCCAAGCTCCGGACAATTTCATCTCACTTTTCCGAGTCATACAGGTATGGAATATCAATTATATGTTTTTGATGTGCTAGGAAAGTTGTATTATCGCGAAAACTTTTTTGCAACAGAAGAAAATGTTTATAAAGTCTTAAGTATAAAAGACATAAATCGTGGGTATTATACCATTCAAATTATTGACCCGCAATGTAAAATGAATACTGGCATTATGATTTATTAATATTCGAATTAGAACAAAAAACAATTAAAAATGAATGTAGAAGGTATTATTTCAGTTTCAGGTAAACCAGGTCTTTTTAAAGTTATTGGACAGACTAAAAATGGCGTTATAGTTGAAAGTTTAATAGATGGTAAGAAATCAGCCATGTCATCTACTTCTAAAATGAGTGCCCTTCAGGATATTGCGATTTATACTTACACTGAAGAGTTGCCTTTGGCTGATGTTTTAGATAAAATTCGAGTAAAAGAAGGGGGCGCACCTTCTATTGGTCATAAGTCTTCTGCGGCTGTTTTGTCGGAATATTTTAAAGAGATTTTAGCAGATTATGATGAAGATCGTGTTTACACATCAGATATCAAGAAAGTCATTTCTTGGTACAATACGCTGCAAAAAGTTGGTATGGCAGTAGAAACTGTTGAGGCATCTTCTGATGAAAGTTCTGAGACTTCAAAAAAAGTTGCTGCTAAGAAACCAGCAAAAACAAAATCAAGCCCTAAATCTGCAGCCAAATCAAAGGCCAAACCTAAAGCTGCTGCGACACCTAAAGCTAAAATTAGGACAAAGAAGTAAGGTCTTGGATTCACACGTACTAAAAATGCTTTTTTAATGATGCTAAGCTGATGAGAACATTTTTACCTGAAGATTTATCTATAAAAAATTGGGCACAAATTGAAACCTATTTTGAGGATTTAAATACAAGAGCGATTGACTCTGTTGAAGATTTAAAAAAATGGATGCAGGATAGGAGTGAGTTAGAAGCCGTATTGGAAGAAAATATGGCATGGAGGTACATCAAAATGAATATTGATACCACGGATCCTGAACTTCAAAAATCATTTCAATTTTTTGTCCAAAACATAAGTCCTAAAATCGCCCCTTACGAGCATGGTTTAAATACCAAGTTGATAAATTCTAAGCATCTGAAAGATCTAGATTCAGCTTATTATTTTATTTATCTGCGAGACATAAAGAATGCCATACATCTTTACAGAGAAGAAAACATTCCTCTGTTTACTGAACTGACCAATAAAGCTCAGAAGTTTGGTGAGATATCTGCGCAAATGATGGTGCAGATAGATGGTAAGGATCAGACTCTTCAACAGGCATCTGTTCATCTTAAGAGTATTGATAGAGATAAGCGTAAAGCGGTTTTTGAGTTAATTAATGCACGTAGAACAGAAGACCAAACATCCTTAGATGTTCTTTTGGATGAGCTTATTGCAAAACGTCAAGAACTTGCTCGAAATGCCAATTTTGAAAACTTTAGAGATTATAAGTTTCAAGCCATGGGGCGTTTTGATTATACCAAAGAAGATTGTTTCGATTTTCATGCGTCCATTGAAAAAGAAATTGTCCCTCTTATTGCAGACATTCATAAAGAACGAAAGACGCTTTTAGGCCTTGAGGTATTAAAACCTTGGGATATGCAGGTAGATCCTAATGGAAATGAACCATTAAAACCATTTGATGGGGGTGAAGATCTTTTGGATAAATGTATTGCATGTTTTGATAAAATTAGACCTTACTATGGTGATTGTATAAGACAAATGAAGGCTATGGGGCATTTGGATTTGGTGTCTCGTAAAGGTAAAGCGCCTGGGGGTTTTATGTATCCTTTGTATGAAACAGGTGTGCCTTTTATTTACATGAATGCTGTAGGTTTATTAAGAGATGCAGTTACGATGGTTCATGAGGGTGGACATGCCATACACTCTTTTTATACCAAAGACATGGAATTGACGTCTTTTAAAAGTACACCTTCCGAAGTTGCTGAATTGGCTTCTATGAGTATGGAGCTTATTTCTATGGAGCACTGGCATGTGTTTTTTAAAGATGAAGCTTCTTGGAAACGAGCGCGTAAGGAACAGTTGCAAGGCGTGTTGGCAACGCTTCCTTGGGTGGCTATGGTAGACGAGTTTCAGCATTGGCTTTATGAAAACAGTGCCCATACACATCAAGAAAGGCATGACAAATGGGCGTCTATTTCTAAGCGCTATGTTACCGGTTTGGTCGATTGGACTTCTTATGAGAAGTACCAGAAAACAGCTTGGCAACGCCAATTACATATTTATGAAGTGCCATTTTATTATATTGAATATGGTATGGCACAGTTGGGCGCCATTGCCATATGGCGTAATTACAAGCAGAACGCTGAAAGAGCTCTAGATGATTATGATCGCGCATTAAAATTGGGCTACACTAAAACAATAGGTGAAATTTATGAGACAGCTGGGATTAAATTTGATTTCTCTGCTGCTTATGTGAAAGATTTGGCAAATTTTGTAAAGCGTGAATTGGAATTACTTGATAATTAGAGGAATGCTATACATGAGATTTGCTCTTGGGTAGTCTTGCTTTTATTGAAATGTAAATAATGATCATAAAAATTATTTTTTTTGCTTGAAGCATTTGCAAGCCTTGAAAAATCATCTATATTTGCACCTCTGATAAAGAAAAAGTTCTTAAATAAATTTGGTCTGGTAGTTCAGTTGGTTAGAATACCTGCCTGTCACGCAGGGGGTCGCGAGTTCGAGTCTCGTCCAGACCGCGACAATATTCTTAAATCAGTTAAAACCCTGTAAGTTAATAGCTTACGGGGTTTTTGTTTTTCTATACATATCTATTTGCGATAGATTTAGAACTTTTAATCCTTTTTTTTCTAATCCAATTAAAGTTAGTTTCATCGCTTCAAAATTCCATTCTCTAAGTCCTCTTTCAGGCATGTGGATTAATATAATGGAGCCTGGTTTTACTTTTTTAAGTATGTATTTTGCAATCCATTTGGGGTCGGGAATAAAAGTGTCGTGCGCAAAAACATCGGGAAGCACATGAATCATGTCATGAGTTTTTAAAACGCTTTGCATACTCTTACTTAATTTTCCAAATGGTGCTCTATACCATTTTGAAGGTGATTTGCGATAATGTGATAAGACTTTTTTAGTTCTTAATAGGTCGTATTCGAAATCCTCACTAGAGTACTTGTTGTATTTCCAATCAGACATATTGTGGTTTGAAATTTCGTGTCCATCTTTTAATAATAAATCGACCTGGTCTTTATGGGTGTTAATACAGTGGTTTCCCGTAACAAAAAAAGTAGCATGAGCCTTATGAGATTTAAAAAGTTCTCTAACCTCATCAAGCATACATCCGTCAGGGTTGTCTTCACCACAAAAGCCATCGTCTATTGTAAAAGCAACTGCATTTTTATGTTTAAAACGCGAAATTGTAGATTTTGGATACATGATTTTTGTCCAGAATCTAAGACCTGGTAATGTCATGAGGTTCCATCCAATTTTTCTTTTTAATAATGAGCTTCTAGACAACTCTTCGGGTGATTTAGGATCACTGTTTCGTCCTAAAGTTTGTTTGTGTTTTTTATTAATATTAATAAAATTAGGTTCATCATTAATTGTATTAATTATATGAGTATGGTCTATAATTAAAGAGTCGACTTGAGCTAAAATGTAAATAGGGAAAAGTAATGCTATAAGGACTATTTTTTGTCTCATAAATTTTCTTAATCAGTTTTTATCTTCTACAATTGTTTTAGGCGCAGTTTAAGATTTTCCCTCATATTCATCCAGTATAAGTTGAAGTCGGCTCTGTGGTAATTGTTACTTTTAAATTTGTTAAAGATGATGTTATTTGGAAACTTCACCCATACCATTCCCAAATGGTTTGAGGCAGTGATGGTTTTTTTAAATCTAATTTTTTGATTGGGCATTAAAACACCCATGTGTTTATTTTTACCGCTCCATATTGAATCTGTATCAAATGTGATGGGGTTAACAGATGCGATATTGTTACCGTATCGCCATTTTCTTGGATAATAAGATTCATTAAAGCTTCTCCAACTCAAAAAACAATTAGTTTCATAGGCATTTTTGCATACCTCTATCGGTATTTCATTTTTATTGACATCCATTCCAATAAGGTAACTTAGTACCAACCTTTCTTTTAGTGATTCATCTAATGAAATATAATCGTTTATTAATCTTACAGCGTGGTTTGTACCTTGACTATGTGACGCAATGACGATAGGGTTTGTTGGATTTTTATTAATAAAATGCTTAAAAGCCTCTAGAACATCTTGGTAAGCCACATCAAAAGCTTTATAACCGTTTACTGTATCTGTATATGAGTATATATGCATCTCTCTGTAATGAGGTGCATACAATTTGGTTATACCAGCAAAAACAGATGCTTGGTTTTCTAAACACAGCCTTAAAAGTTTGTTATTTCTGAAAAAGGAAGTATCTGCATTCCAATTTGTACCATCATACAAGGTTGTGGGATGAATGTAGAAAACAGAAACATCGTGAAAACTATCGTTTTCATTTTTATAGTTTTTAGGAAGTATTTCTTTTGGGTTATTATTATCTGCATAAAACATCCAGTTTTTTGAGTTACCGTAGTCTAAGGGTAAGCTTATGATGCTGTCGGTGAAATCTTTATTTGGAATGTTATAGTTCCAATAGTCTCCGATGTTTTTTGAAGAGTTGCAGGATAATAAGGTAAGAATTATAAGACCAGAAAAAAGTGATTTCATATTGCTGAAAAGAAGATTTAAATCAAGAATACTAGGAAGTTATACAAGTAATAAATAATAGATTATGAGTTTAATTTAGTGAGTGCAATTATGGTAATTAAATATACAAAAACATCAATTTTAATTAAAATATTTGTTCATTTTAAATACACTATTTTTTTTGCTAAAAATCATTTGATAAAATTTCATTAAAGTGTTTCTATTTTTGTAAATTTATAAATTAATAACTAATCCCCCCAATATGAAAAATCTCAGAAAAAAACTTAATGTAGTATTGTTAGTAGGAATTTCTTTCCTGTTTAGTTCAAATACTTTCTCGCAAGATACAGTTGTTGATATACTTGGTTGTACAGACA
>NTKG01000039.1 GCA_002457305.1 Bacteroidetes bacterium MED-G21
ATTTGAGGTCGGTGTGCAGAATCGTCTTGTGTTTTTAATTCAGCATTATTATTGTATGCTTTAACAGTAATCAAATTATTTTTGAATGATGATATTCGAGACTGAACAATATTTACTTTATAAATATCGGTATCAAGATTCATCTCCTTAATAATTCGTCGTAATAAAGCTTTTGAATCATCAGTGTCATAAATGGTGAAATTAGAAGGATAGCCAAGTTTATCGGCTTCATATCTTAATATTTTAGCAAATACAGAGTGGAAAGTTCCCATCCATATATTCTTTGCATCAAGTCCAACAATTTTTTCAATACGCTCTTTCATCTCTTTTGCAGCTTTATTTGTAAAAGTTAAAGAGAGAATATTAAAGGGATCTACACCATTTTTAAGCAAATGCACAATACGATATGTAAGCACACGCGTCTTACCTGAACCTGCTCCAGCAATAACCATTAATGGACCTGATATATGTTCTACTGCCTTCCGCTGTGATACATTTAAATGGTCTAGGTAATCATTCATGAGATAGACACCTTAATAGATAGAGATTTATTTTATTGTTTTCGAATCGTCATTCTTTCTGTTGTAAACTTCTACAATTTATGGTGTAATTCCAAGCTTAAAAAGATTAGTTTTATTCATAAACTACTTATTATTATTTTTATGAGTGATATTGCTTATTTTATGAGTGGTGTTACCTAAATCACTAGGTTGCTTCAATATATTAACTTAACTTTAGTTTTGTTATTTCCAATCTACTTTGGAAGTATATTATTTTTTTCACCTCTGCAATTATTTAATTAAATATTATATTATTTTATTTATTATATATAATTTAGTCTCACCTATGAATATCAAACTAACTATTTTTCATTTCTCTTTCTTGATATTATCTCTCAACTCTTATGCACAAGATTGTGATGATATAAATATAAACACCAATGTTGAAAGTACTTATACACTTTGCAATAATTCCATAGATCTGGAATTCGAGATTATAAATCCTGAACAGTATGAAACTGTAAATTGGATCTTGGACGATGGTCAATATTACAACAATCAGACTTATGCTAATTTCACTATCAATGAAGTGGGCTTATATACACTAACCATTCAGGTAGAAGATTTGAATGAATGTCTTGATTATGAGCAAATTAATTTTCAAATATTGGAAGGACCAAACTCTGCAAATACATCAGCCAATTTAAACTCATCTCTTTCCAATCACGATTGTTTAGACATAGGCACTAGTTTCGAATTAACAACAGAAATAATATCTGTATTTTCTCCTTCGTCTATATATTGGCAACAGACTGGAATAACAACACCGACAGATTATTCGTTTGATGTTGAGGTAGGAAATAATGATGTGTTTAACTACCCTGTTGAAATACAATTTGATGCGTGCAATGTACCGTTAATTTTAGAACACCAATATACCGTTCAATACGAAACAAGTTTCAATCATGACTACAATGGCAACCTTCTATGTAAAGATGATAAAATTACTCTTATAAACACCTCCCCTAATGCAAGTTGGGATACTGACTTTGAATGGGATGTAGGAAATGACGTGGAAATTATTTATGAATCTCAGAATAGTATTGAATTTCTACCGATTAACGGAACATATACTTGGAAACTCGATTACATTGGTTCTTGTCCATCATCTGATCAAGAAACAGTATCAGTTAACCTTGCAGACGACAATGATCATGTAACTGCAGCAATAAATGCTAGCGACTTTGAATATTGTGAGCTACCTTATAACCTTGATGTAAATGTACTTACACCATCTACTGGTAATTTATCCTATAATTGGGAATTAAATTTAGATAATACATTAATAACATCATCTACTTCTGAAACATTTCAACATGAAATTGAAACAGCAGGAGTTTATAATTTAACTCTAGAAGTCTCTGACGATAACCTTAGTTGTTCCGCAAAAGACTCTATTGAAATTTCTATGGATGGGCTTAATTTAAACCTTGATGTCGAGTCTCTATATGAATGCAAAAACTACATTTTTAAGCCGATGGATTTTGCACTAAACAATTTAGACGCAACAGTAAATTGTTTATGGGAAATTATTGATCTTAATGGCAATATAGTTGACAGTTCCACAGAACAGAATCCTTCTTTCAACATGTCTGAAGAAGGGGTGTTTGACCTATCAATTGACCTTTCTTCTAACATAAATGATTGCGAAAACACAATTCTTCTAGAGAACATCATAGAAATATATGAACCTCAAATAGCACTCGAATTAGATCTTCTAGAAAGTAACAGTTGCTTTAGTGATTCTGAACAAAGCATTGAAAAAACAATTTACGCCCAATTTAATGATCCATCAGTAACCATAACAAATCATGAATGGAGCATTAGTTCTGAATCAGGAGTAACTACCATTTCCAGTACTGAAGATGAAATCAAACTGACATTTACAGAAGCTGGAAACTATTCCGTAACATACACTGCTAATATAGCAGGTAGTGATTGTAACTATAAAGAAAAAATTGATTTTGGTATTGATGCTATAGTAGAAATAAATATGTATGAGACTATTTGTTTAGGAAACGAATTTACTATAACTCAAATAGCTGATGCAGGCGTTGGTACGAATACATCTTTCTTATGGTCTTCACCAAATAATGATTTAGTTATCGCAAACGCTAATCAAGAAACAACAACCGTTATGACGGAGGTAACAGGAGATTATACTTTAGAATTAGCTGTTACCAACAATTTAGGCTGCTCAGCAAGTGATGTGGTAACTTTTGAAGCTTATGAAGTAAGTGCAATGCTGAATACTGAGCAATCTGAAGAACTATGTAGCCCAGCAATTATAGAACTAGAAAGCTTAAATAACAATTACATTACAAATTACACTTGGAATATTTATGAAACCACTTATGAAGATAATGAGACAATGACAACAAATGTTACTACTTCTCCAAGTTTTGAAACCCTATTAAATGAAATAGCTTCTTACGACATAGAATTAATAGTGAATTCACAACATGGTTGTAGCGACACTACTCTTGTAGAAGATTATATTAATACGATTTCTCCACTCCCTTATTTTACATTATCAGATCCCATAATTTCATGTGATTCTGTTTATCAAGACATTATAGATGAGTCTATTTTTATCGATTCTTATTCGATTAACTATGGTAATGATGATACTTCAAATTATGTCCTAAATGATACAAATTCAACAATATATACTTATTTAACTGGGACATCAGCTCCTTCTCAAGATTATTTTATCACTCTAAGTGTACAATATAAATTCTGTTTTGCCACTCACACTGAAATCGTAACAATTAATCAACCTGAGCTTCCGCCACCTCCCATCATTAATTATGTGACCGTTACACCAGAACAAGATGTCATGATTGAATGGTCTACAGAAAACTTGGTTGATAATTTAAACTCAATAGATTTATATCATCAAACTTCTAATCCCTGGAGCTTAATAAATTCTTCAAGTCAGATGTTTCCTAATCAAACTTCACATGATACACCTACAAATCAAGTGAATCATTATACTGCCGTTCAACAAGACAGCTGTGCACACTTCTCTGACAGCTCAATTGTTCACTCTCCGATATTACTAAACTCTGTAAGTACTTCACCCCAAACTATCAATTTAAATTGGACCCGCTACTATGGTTGGGATTCGGTATTATCTTATAAAATATTCAGATCTGAAGAAGGCGCAGAATACCTACTTCACGATTCTGTAGAAGGAGATATTTTGAGCTATAAAGACTCAAATTTATGCAATGTGATTTACAGTTATTATGTTGTAGCAGATCATCCAACATATGAGTTTCAATCTAGATCTAACAACACATCTTTAACACCAAACTTTATTGATTACACAACTCCAATTGATGTAAAATATACGACTGTTAACCTTTCCGAGGAAATTGAAACCAAATGGGATGCGCCTATCATAAGTGATCTCACCTATTATAAAATTGACCGTTATGATAATTTTTCAAATTGGGTGTTTGACTACGACTCTAGCTCAAGTTCAGTTTACATAGACAACAATGTAAATGTTAATGCTAGAAATTACGCATACCGAATTTCATATTCGGATTTATGTGGAAATACTGGGCCACTAAATGGCAATACTGGAGAGAATATACTCTTAAGAGGAACTCAAAGTAAAAATGAGTTTAACCTAAATTGGAATCAATACCAAGAATGGGATGATGGCTTAGTAGAGCACCTCATTTTAAAAGTAAATCAGACCAACAATACATACGAAACCATAAACAGCGTTTCAGGGTCAGAATTTAATTATGTAATCGATAATTATTTTAATCAGATCGACACAAATTATTGTTATAAGGTTGTAGCGATAAATGCTGCTGACCCAACAATTCAGAGTCACTCCAATGTTCGTTGCTTTATTCCCCCAGCTACAAATTACTTTCCAAATGCATTTTCACCAAATAATGATGAAATAAATGACACATATAAGTTCCGGGGATTATTTGCAAAAAAATTAGAGGTTCAAATTTTCGACTGCTGGGGAAAATTGATTTTCTCGAGCAATAAAGTAGATTTTGAATGGGATGGAAAAAATAAAAATACAGGAAAACTATGTCCGCAAGGATCTTACAACATGAAATATAAAATTACGGGCTACGATGAATTCTCAATAAAAGATGAAATACCAATTATGCTACTGAGGTGACAGCCTTAATTATTTAAACACTTTTCGAACTATTTTTTTTGTGGCACCTGCTTTTTCTCGAACATATTGAGCACCCTTTTCTTTGAGCTCATTCCATCTATTTGGACGTGTTAGTAGTAAATCGCTTTGGGCAATCATCTCTTGAGCAGACTTTATTTCAATGGCTACACCTATATTTTTTAAATCTACCGCTTCTTGAAACTTTTGATTATTTGGTCCTATAAAAATTGGCATCCCAAAGGTAGCTGCCTCTAATATATTGTGAATACCCTTACCAAAACCACCACCAATATATGCGATATCGGCATAAGCATATAAAGAACTTAATAAGCCAATATTATCAATAATTAACACATGAGCAGTTTCTGCTTTTTGCACATTAGCATTACTATAACGCAACACCTCAAGCTCAATGGAAGATTCAAGTTTATCCAAAGCCGATGGACGCATTTCGTGCGGTGCAATAACATACTTAAATCTGGATCCATAATGTTTGATAAACTCAACCATCATATCTTCTCCTTGGTCCCAGGTACTTCCACAAATAAACAAAGGATTATGGCCTTTGAAATGATCTAATATAGGAAGTTCATTTACATTATTAGTAATCTCTAAAACCCGATCAAATCGGGTATCACCTACATTACTGACTTGCGTAATATTTCTTGTCAACAACATGTATTTAGAGTCTTCATTCTGAACAAATAAATGATCAAAATTTGAAATAATATTGAGCATCCAAGCTCCTGTTTTTTTGAAAAAATAGTGATTGTTTCTAAAAATAGCAGAGATCACATAATGTTTATGATTGAGGTTTTGTAAAGCAATTAAATAATTTGGCCAAAAATCATACTTTACAAAAAAAGTATATACCGGTTTAATCAGTTTTACAAAACGCTGTGCATTAACTTTTGTATCTAAAGGAAGATAACACACATAATCAGCCAAGGGATATTTTTTTCGGACTTCGTAACCAGAAGGGGAATAAAAGGTAATCAAAATCTTATATTGAATATATTCTTTTTTGAGAATTTGCATAAGTGGTCTAGCTTGTTCAAATTCACCTAAAGAAGGGGTGTGAATCCATATTATATCATCAGATTCCGATACATTTTCCTCTAAATACTGGAATGTATTTTGTCTACCCTGCACCCAAAGCTTCGCTTTAGGATTTTTTAAAGCAGCTATTTGAATGGCTTTACCATACAAATAGAGAATTATATTATATAAATGTAAAATCAATAATAATAGTATTGATTATCAGATTTTTTATGCAATGGTATGGTCCATCCAAACTTAAGTCCACTTAATAAATCGACTCTATTGTCTTCATAAGACGTTTGACTGTTATAATCATACATTCGAACGTCTTGCGTAAAAGCTTGAATAAATTCTATACCCAGAAAAAAATTAATTTTATGATTGTTGGAAAAATGACGATAACCGATAAACTGACTTGTGGTAAACCCCATACTTAAACGGTCATAACCCTTTAGCATATCAGCACTAAGTTGAGGTGAATTATTTCCAATATCCTCAATCCTAATTTTGTGATACATAAAACCCAAACCTCCTTGAAAAAAAATTCCAGAGTTTTCATTAGGTCCTATCATAGGGAAAATCTTACCCAAAACAAATTGTGTTTGCGCACCTCTTTCCCAAAACCTAACTGTTGCAGTATTACCATTTACATCAATAATATCAGTCGAATCTGCAACTATAATATCAATAATATTATCTTCTTTAACATCTGATCCAGCAAGTGCAGCAAAGTCAATACCCCAATAAAAATTTTTTTCATTTTTTAGTTGAAAACCCATTCCAAAAAGAGTGCTGGAACCAAAACGATCAGCTAAGTCTCCACCAGGCATATGAAAGCCAATATTTAAATTAATAGCAGGAATGCGTATTTTACTTTCTTTAATATCTTCCTGAGCAAAGAGGGAGATGTGATAAAATCCAATTAATAAAAAGAAAAATTGTTTTGTTTTCATACAAAGGTTTATTCTGCTAAAGTAAAAAATAATTAACAGTACGTATGTAACAAAAAGTATTAGATAATATTGCTGGCATAACGTATCTTTATCGAAATAAAAAATAAACACATGAACAACATTAAAGCATATATCGAACAACACAAAGATCGATTCTTAGATGAATTATTACATTTACTTCGCGTACCCTCAATATCTGCAGATCCTGAATACAAACAAGATGTATTAAAAGCCTCAGAAATCATAAAAAGCAGATTAATAGAAGCTGGAGTCGATTATGCAGAAATATGCGAAACACCTGGCTATCCGATTGTATATGCAGAAAAAATTATTGACAGATCTTTACCAACAGTATTGGTTTATGGCCATTATGATGTTCAACCTGCAGATCCATTGGAACTATGGACCAGTGGCCCATTTGAACCAGTTATTAAAAAAACACCTCTTCATCCTGAAGGCGCTATTTTTGCTAGGGGTGCCTGCGACGACAAAGGCCAGATGTACATGCATGTAAAAGCTTTTGAATTAATGATGAATACTGAAACACTTCCATGTAATGTAAAATTCATGATTGAAGGTGAAGAAGAAGTAGGTTCTGAATCATTAGAAGGCTTTTTAAAGTCAAATCGTGAGAAATTAGCATGCGATGTGATATTAATTTCAGACACAGGTATTCTTGCAAATGACATCCCATCAATTACTACAGGTTTAAGAGGATTAAGCTATGTAGAAGTTGAGGTGACTGGCCCTAACAGAGACTTGCATTCTGGATTATATGGGGGTGCAGTAGCAAACCCAATTAACATCTTAAGTAAAATGATCGCATCACTTCAAGATGAAAATAACAGAGTTACCATTCCAGGGTTTTACGATGATGTTGAGACACTTTCTATGGAGGAGAGAGCTGAAATGGCTAAAGCACCATTTAATTTAGAGGATTATAAAAAAGCTCTAGAACTCAGTGACGTTTATGGAGAAGAAGGCTATTCAACCATGGAACGAAATTCAATTCGTCCAACACTAGACGTAAATGGCATATGGGGTGGCTATACAGGTGAAGGAGCTAAAACAGTTATTGCTTCTAAAGCATTCGCTAAAATTTCAATGCGATTGGTACCAGGTCAAGATCCTGATAAAATCACTAAATTATTCTGTGATCACTTCCAAAATATTGCACCTAAATCGGTCAAGGTAAAAACCATGCCCCACCATGGTGGCATGCCATATGTTTCTCCTACAAATGACAATGGTTATAAAGCGGCGAGTATGGCAATGGAAGAAACCTATGGTAAAAAACCCGTTCCTGTTCGCAGTGGAGGAAGCATTCCAATTGTAGCACTATTTGAACAAGAATTAAAAGTAAAATCAATTCTTTTAGGCTTCGGTTTAGACTCCGATGCGATTCATTCACCAAATGAACATTATGGTCTATTTAATTATTTTAAAGGCATAGAAACAATACCTTACTTCTACAAAAACTATACAGAACTTAAGCAAAAACATTAATTGGATATGTGCATCATAATTAACTTAAATTCATGAAAAGTTCTTTTACTCTTTTCTACATCATATTATGTCTTGGATTTACTCAAAAGATTCATGGACAGTGTAATGAAATTGAATTAACAATTGCAACCGAAACAGGAGAATGGGCTGAAGAAATGGCTTGGAATATATACAACGAAAGCAATAATCTAATCGCTTCATTTCAAGGAATGGAAGGCTCAGATTATACAGATTACTCTAGCAGTTTTTGTGTGGAACCAGGATGTTATTTTATAGAAGCTCTAGATTCATGGGGCGATGGCTGGAATGGAGGAGAAATCACATTGTCTTTCGAGAATAACAATTCTACTTATTCACTTACTGGAGAGACTTTCATAGGATATGAAGAATTCGAAGTGGGACAAAACACAGGTGACTGTGAAATAACTATTTATGGATGTACTGACACTGATGCAATCAACTACAATGAATATGCAACCATGGATAATGGAACCTGTGTAATGTCTTTAGAGTTTTATGTTTCAGGAGATAATAATCCCAGAGAATACATTTTCTATAAACCAGAAAGTGCTGCTTCTAAAGCACCCCTTGTTTTTGTATCTCATGGATATACTGGCTCTGCAGATGGAATTATGAATTACAGTGGTTTTATTGATTTGGCTAATGAAGAAGGCTTTGCGGTTTGCTTTCCTCAAGGGCAATATGATGGAAACACGGCATATTGGAATGTGGGTTATAACTTTACACCAAATAATGCTGCTGATGATGTGCAATTTTTTGTTGAATTGGCTGAATACCTTCAAGAAGCACATGACCTTTCACCTGAAAACACATTCTCTTCGGGTATGTCAAATGGTGCTGAAGTAAGTTATCTTTTGGCATGTGAGGCATCAGAGACATTTGCTGCAATAGCTGGAGTCGCTGGAACCATGTTCAATGGAATTATCAATAATTGTTCAGCAACTCAACATGTATCTATTATGGAAATACATGGAACACAAGACGATTTTACTTATTACAATGGAGATCAAAATGATACATTTTGGGGGCCATATCCGGGGCAAGAAGAAGTAATTAATTTTTGGGTGCAAAATAATGATTGTGAGATGACCGAGTCTGAATACTTACCCAATATAAGTCCTAATGATGGCAGCGAAATATTTGTAGAAAAATATTCTAGCTCAACAACAAACACACATGTTTGGTTTTACAAAGTAGAAGGTGGAGGCCACGATTGGCCAGGTTCTTATGGAAATATGGATATAGATTCTGCTGAAGAAATATGGAAATTTTTCCAACATTGCATGAATGAAAGTAATTTACAGCTTACCGAAAACAACTCAAAATCCTATAATATAAAGTATAGTATAGATCTATTGGGCAGAAAAGTAAGTGCTGAAACCAAGGGATTTATGATCGATATTTTTGAGGACGGCTCTGCAAAAAAAAATATAAGGCTGAATAATTAAGACTATATGAGAATACTAAAATGGATTCCTCTTTTATATTCTATTTTGATCTTCGGGCAAGAAGATTCTATTCCATTATTAGATTCTAAAATTGAAGTAGACTCCTTATGGTATAAGAACACACAAAACAATTTTTCATCTCTTGACGAATTTATCTTATTAGGATACCACGACTTCGAAAGCTCTATTATGGGAAACTTCGGATCTGTTCTTATTCCATTCTGGTGGAAGTCTGGGAGTTCCGTAGAACAAAAAATAGGTGATCGTATCATAGAAGCTAATACCCTTTATCCTGGCTATACATCTGTTTATAAAGAGAATTTCCCACATACTAAAATCATTTATTCACCTACCTATTCTGATGGACAAAGGCTAAATTTTATTCATAAAGTAAAATACACATATGGATCTTTTATTATAGACTATGACCGATTGGTTTCCGAGGGAAATTTAGTTCACGAAAAACATCAAAACACCCGATTTAATTTTCAAGGAAGCTATACACATCCTAAAATTGCATACACATCAAAATGGCGTATAAATACTTTTAAAAATTTATCTCAATGGAATGGAGGTATTGCTAATGATAATACATTTTTTTCCAATTCACAGTCAAACTGGGAACTGTTACCAATAAATTGGCTAAACCTAGAAACAAGTATCAAACACAAGGGTTTAGATTGGCAACATGAATATCGATTTTCTGAAGCATCTGTTTTTAAATATCAAATTAATATTTCACAAGACTCTCTATTTTATGAGGGATTAGAAGATGACACACTATTCTACCCTAACCGATTAGACTCTTCAGCAACGCTCACTAGAGCTTTCTCAAATATTAATCATACTCTAAAATGGGTTAAACAAATAAATGAAGATAAAAAGGCTGTTATAGGACTCAAAAATCAAAACTTCAAACAAGATCAAGAAAGTCTAAATAGATGGGTCTTTTTCACCTCCATTCATTCAGAGTCACTAAAAAATAAAGTTCATTTCTCTTATGCTAAGGATCAGATGTATCCCAACAGTTTTAGGGCTAATTTCACACAACATATAAATGTATTTGGGATTAATAATCGTTTCAAAATAGCCTACGAAAAAACTATTCCTAATTGGATACAACTAAACAGTTCAACAAACCCTTCTAACCAACTGTCTGAAGAATTAATTGAGCCTACTTTAGATCAATATATTGAATGGGACCTAGAACTAACTAAAAACATTTCTATTCATAATGCCTATCACAATATTGATGCATACACCTATTATAACGAACTAGCAAATTCAGTAACTGCAGACGACCCAATACAAGTAATTCAAAGCAGAATAAAACATCATGTTAATTCCAAAAAATGGCATTGGCGCGGAAATATAGGATATCAAAACAGCTCCAGTGACAACATCCCTCTAGCAAAACTCTTGTTTAACCAAAGAGTATATTGGCAAAGCAAAATATTTAAAGATGCAACTGAAACACAAATTGGTGTAAATGCAAGATACAGATCATCGCACCCTGGAATGACTTATTCTCCAATTCTAGGAGACTTTTACACCAATCCTTTAAGCGAAACAAATGCAAGTATTAAATGTGATATATTTGCCCACTTCCAAGTTCAAAGCATTAAAATATATGCTTCTTACGATAACTTTAACGCCTTATGGCAAGGAGAACAATTCTCACTAAAACCGTACCCTATAGCACAACCCATTTTTAGGTTAAGCCTCATTTGGAATTTTTATGATTAAAAAAAGCCACCACTTTCGTGATGGCTTATAAATTTATTTGGTTCTAATGAGAACCTCATCTATCATTCCATATTCTTTGGCTTCGGATGAAGTCATCCAATAATCTCTATCACTGTCTTTCCACACCTCATCATACGATTTACCTGAATGGTCAGAAATAATAGTATATAATTCCTTTTTCAACTTTTGAATTTCGCGAGCAGTAATCTCAATATCAGAAGCTTGTCCTTGAGCGCCACCTAATGGTTGGTGAATCATAACACGTGAGTGTTTTAATGCGGTTCGCTTCCCTTCTGCTCCTGCACATAATAAAACGGCTCCCATACTCGCTGCCATGCCTGTACAAATAGTAGCCACATCTGGAGCTATGTATTGCATGGTATCATAAATACCTAAACCTGCATAAACGCCTCCTCCTGGCGAGTTTAAATAAATCTGAATATCTTTTTTAGCATCAACAGACTCCAAAAATAACAACTGAGCTTGAATGATATTTGCAACATAATCGTTTATAGGCACGCCTAAAAAAATAATGCGATCCATCATTAATCTAGAGAACACATCCATTGAAGCAACATTCATTTGACGCTCCTCGATAATAGTTGGAGAGATATAATTATTCATCATTGAAGTAAAGGAATCAACAGTAGAACTACTTATTCCTTGATGCTTAACAGCATATTTACGAAACTCATCTTTTGAGAACATCTTTAATTGAATTTATATTAATGATTAGCTAAAATAAAAAAAGGCCAGTGAAACACTAGCCTTTTTTATACATATTTATTGCTATTATTTATGCAATTAGCTTTGAGCTAATTTTATAAAGTTCTCATAAGAAATTTCTTTCTCATTGATTTTAAAAACAGATTTAAAGAAAACTGTGAGTTTAGATGCGAAAATACGATCGTATATATTCTTTTCTTCTTCTTTATTGGTAAGAACTTGATGTGCATATTTTTCTAATTGCTCCTCCTCAGGAGAAACTTGACCATACTGAGCCATTTGAGCTCTAATTAGTTTCTTTGTTTCAGCAACAGCTTCTTCTTTTGTAACGCTTAAGTTGTTTTCTTTAGCAATCTTATTCTCTATAATTTGCCATTTCAATGACTTTTTATATCCTTCAAAATCTTTCTCAATTTCATCTAAAGTGACTGGTTTCTCAGAGACTGTCTGCATCCAGCGTTTTAAAAATGCTTCAGGCAAATCAAACGATGTTTTCTCTAACAAAAAGTCAACAGCATCATTTTGAAACTTACGATCGGCATCGCCAACAAACATCTGCTCTGCCTCTGCCGCAATTTTTACTCGAAATTCCTTTTCATTTTTAACAACACCTTGCCCATAAACTTTATCAAATAATTCAGTATTTAATTCAGCCGGTTGCATTCGACTAATATTATCAATAGTAAAAGAAAAATTGGCTTTCAAATCTGCGTAAGCTTCCTTACCAATATTCAACATAGCTGCCGCATCCGTATCATTTTCAAAGGCCTTCTTAGGATCTAAAATAATTACAGCACTTTTTTCAGAACCAATAAATTCATTTTTCAACTTCTTTATTTTCACGGCATCAAGAGATACAGAAGCTTGATTTGTAACACCGCCTTCAACTGCTAAACCTTCAGCATCTAACTCCTGGAAAGTACCATAAACCAAATCTTTCTCTTGCACTTTATCTGGACTCGACATTTTACCGTAACGCTTCGCTATGTCTTCTGCGTATCGGTCTATCATTACATCATCAGCCTTAATGTTGTAATAATCTATTTTATTCTTTTTTGAAATTTTTAATTCAAAACTAGGTGATAATCCCAATTCATATTCAAAGACAAAATCTTCTTGATGTTCCCAGTCAATTTGCTCACCTTCTTTAGGTAATGGATTACCTAAAATATCTAACTTTTCATCAATGATATACTTTGTAAGAGAATCTGAAATAATTTTATTAATCTCTTCAACTTTAACTGGGATACCGTAACGTTTTTTAACCACGCCCATAGGCACTTTACCTTTACGAAAACCTGGCATATCTGCAGTTTTACGATAATCTGCTAAAACAGTATCAACGCGTTCTTGATAATCAGCTCGTGATAATTCTATTTTCAATATTGCGTTAAGAGAATCTATGTTTTGTTTAGAAATATTCATCAACATTTTTTTTGTTGGTTAAACCCTGTAAATGAAGCTATTAAAATTCATTAAAATTGGCCGCAAATATACGTATTTTTAAAAGAGAAGTTCGAAATGAATAAAATTATTATAACAGTAAATAGAATATAAAATCACATCTTATCTACATTTTTTGAAATAGAACTAAATAATAAAATAGCATTTTGTGAACTGCCTATAAATCTTATCTTTACAGAGCAAAAATTTTCTACGATGAAAAACACAATATTACTAACGGTACTTCTTCTTTTTAGTACCAATCTTTGTGCTCAGAAAAAATCAAAATTTAACACAATGGATAAAAACATCTCTAAACACGAAACAACGTGGAATGGGAGTATTAGTTATGGAAACACCATATTCATTGGAGATTTAAGTAAGACCTCATCTAAAAACTACCTTCCCAACCTTGCGTTAGCAGTGAAATTTAACAAAGAATACAATCCAGAAAACTCTCTTCAACTAAGTATTATTACAGGAAAAAATAGTGGAGAAAATGTGCCGTCAAGCACCAATACAACTTCAATTAACTTTAGAAGTCAATATACACAAGCGCACATAGCTTATCGGAAAGCTATTTCACCATCGGGCATTCAAACACCTCAATTACATCTTCATGCTGGTATAGGATTCTATTATGCTGATGCAAATAGAACCGAGACATTGAACGGATCAGTATATGAACTTTCAGATGAAGTTTCTTCTTTAGTATTCCCATTAGGAATAGAAGTTAGTTATTACTTAAAAGAAAAATGGGGTATAGTACTCGGAATCTCAAACAACATCTTTAGCCGTGATGATATTGACTTATATGAAAACAATGATACTATAGATCAACAATTAGTGATTAATCTAGGTATTTGCTATTCATTAAATTAATAATAGAAATATTAAATCATTACTAAACACACAATACCACCTATGAACAAGGGTAATCGGGTACTTTTAAAACAATTTATAAATGAAAACGCGTCACTACATGGTGATAATTCCGAGGCCATATTAAAAATTTTAATTGCAGTACAAAAAGCATCTACAAAAGTACATACTACAATTAATAAAGCGGGCCTAGAAGACATATTAGGCTCAGCAGGTAGTAAAAACATTCAAGGTGAACAAGTTCAAAAATTAGATCTATTTGCTAACGAGCAGTTCATAAAAGAACTAAAAGATATTGATCACGTTGCAGCAATTGCAAGTGAAGAAAATGAAGAAATTATTCCCTTAAACGACTCAGGAGAATACTTATTTGCCACAGACCCTTTAGATGGATCTTCAAATATTGATGTCAATATTTCTGTAGGCACAATATTCTCTGTATACAAAAGAACAAGAAAAGGAACGCCCAAGAAAGAAGAATTTAATCGCTATGGATACGAACAAGTATTAGCAGGTTATGTTCTGTATGGAACGTCCACTGTTTTAGTATATACATGCGGATATGGAGTTCATGCATTTACATTTGACACAAGCATAAATTCATTTATCCTGACGCATGCCTCTATAAAAACACCTGAACAAGGAACTATTTTCTCTATAAATGAAGGAAACTATAATACCTTGGAGAAAGGAGTACAAGATTATATAGCCTATTGCAAAAAATTGAACAGCGAAAAAAAACGTACTAATACTGCAAGATTTATTGGCTCATTAGTAGCAGACTTCCATAGAAACATGCTCAAAGGAGGTATTTTTATTTACCCTGCAACAGCAGATGCTCCCGAAGGTAGATTAAGACTATTATAT